>JBGTEU010000318.1:0-2575 GCA_041747595.1 Bythopirellula sp. | reverse complement strand
CACGATGCCAGAATTCTCATCGCGATTGCTCATGCGTTAGCCTCCTCAAGGAGAAGGAGTTCGGCAAGGTCGATTGCTTCATCGGCGTCGGCCGCGTGTCCATCTGCCCCAACCTCGCGCCAAAGATCGGTTGCCACTTTGAACGGGTGACCTCCAACGAGAATGATCGTGTGTTCGCACGCAGGATTGGATCGCACTTCCGTGATGAGTTTTGTGACGGAGGAAATATTCGTTGTCAGCGTCGTCGATACTGCCAGAACATGTGCGTCACGATCGATCACAGTTTGCATTATACTGGCACTCGGCACATCGGCGCCCAGGTAGAATGTGTCCCAACCTGCCATCTCGAAGAGGTCTGCAACCATGCGAATTCCGATTTCGTGCAGGTCACCCCCTACGCACGCCGTCACGATTCGCCGGTTCTTCCGCTCGGTGGCAAAGATCAGCGGATATAGCTGCGACATAATGAGCTGGGTTGCCGCCGTGCACAAGTGCTCTTGAGCTACGCTAATCTGGTTGGACTGCCACAGGCGGCCGATCTCGTACTGCGATTGTTGAAACACGTGCAGGTAGATGTCTCGCACGGAAGTTCCATTTTGAATGGCGTCCATCACGAGCTGGCTCGCCTTGCGACGATCCGCATCGAGCAAGGCATTCAGGTATTCTCTGGCGAGGTCGGCCAAGGGCCGATCAGTGCAAAGATAGCTCGGTATTTCCGTCGGTAATGTGGGCAGCTGGCTGAGGCTGTCAGCAATGTACTGCTCGGAGATAGCAGCTTGAAATCGCGGAAAAACTTCTTTAATTGTTTGGAGGCACAATTCCAAGATCTCTGCCAAATCTTGAACAGGAATTCCGCGAGCGGAAAGCATGACTTTTGCCCACGCAACGTAGTCCACAAAAAGCTGCGGTCTCCCCGCGGCAATGGCCTCCGCCAATGCGTCCAAGTGATACCTTGCATCCTTGACACACTTGACCCGACCCGCGTCGCCATAACGGAAAGCGATATCCGGCCGCAATGAGTAATGCCGAGCAACAATTCTATTGGCCAACAAGTCTCGTTGACTAACGATCGACTGGCTGGCAATCAGATTCTCGTATTGCATGGAACTTCTCTCGCTACGAGGCGACATGCTCAAAGAAGCGAATCGACACGCTTTTGGGAACAAGCCTTAATCCTTTGGGAATTCCCACGTGAGATTCCTGATAGAGATGGCTGTGGTGCCAGCTCTGATAACTGGATTCGTCAGTCCAATACGTGATCAAAAAAATCTCATTGGGGGAATCGCATGGGCTGAGAACTTCCATGCGCACAAAACCGTTCGCAGTGTCGACGCGATGCGGCCGCTGCCGAAATGCTTGCTTGACTTGGTCAGTCATGTCAGCAACGGTAAACCGGCTCAGTGCCACAAAACTGGCGCCGTCCGGTGGATAGTGTTCTGCTGCATCCCGCTGATCGCTTGGCACCCGGGTCCTATTCAAAGGCGGTGCATTAACCGACTGATCGCAACGACTGGAAATAGGCGTCGAGTCCATTTTCTGAACGCCGACGGTAGTGGTGAGTTTCATTTTTTGTACTTCGGTTCAGATCCCAGGCAACATGCCAGACTTTCAGATATGTACTAAATAGGCCAGCGACGGCCTATCACAAAGACAATCAACTATAGGATGTTATTCGTACCAGCAGATAGCAGGGGTGATTCCCTGCAACTCGGATGGCAATATGCGGCTTATGGCGGTCGACCGTGTGATTGACGTGAAATTGAGGGCGTTGACACACGCCAGGTTGCCATGCTTCCGAGAGTTAGGGGAATACGGTCTAATCGGAGAGCGTTCAAATTGACGTGGGAACGAAGAGTCAATAGTAAGAGGTCAAACCTCGTCGATCAGGCCCGGGGGTAACTAACAAAGTACGCGTCCTCATTCAGCACGTTCCGCGGCAGCCATCCTGTGACAGGGTTCAGCCGAGATCCCGGGTGCGTGAAAGATGAGAGGTCCACCTTTCCCAGGAAGAAGTTGCTCCCCAGACTGTAACGGCCGGGGGGAGCTACCATCTTTTTCAACTACAAACTGGACAAGCTCGAGCAGAGTGGGGCAAACTGCTATTCTATAGTCGCAATTGGCCCTTCTTCTTATCGACGTTCTCGTGGGCAGATCATCATGTTGAGCTTGTTTCGCGCGGCGGTGGGTATCGTGATTTCGATGTGGGGCGCCTGGGCTGTCGCCGAAGAGGCGAAGCCGCTGCCGGTGGTGTCGCCGCCGGTTACTGCGGCTCCGCTGAGCGAGGAGTATCTCAAGCGGTGGACGCCGGGCGGCGACACCAATGCGGCCGACTTGCCATATCCTCACCTGACGGCGGCCTTTCAAGGCGAGAACGATGAGCACTGGCGCGACGACCGTTGGCAGCGGACCAACAAGGGTCCGTTCGTCTCCCACTCGATCTTGCTTGCCGAGCACGCGGTCGGACCGAAACTAATGGCGGTCGCAGCGAGGGCCGGAAAGATTTTGCTGTACGACTTGGAGGTGGGTTCCTTCGTTGCGGGCGTGACATCGGGACTGGTGCGGACCGACTCTGCAA
>JBGTEU010000317.1:0-3091 GCA_041747595.1 Bythopirellula sp. | reverse complement strand
GGGCTTCACGCAGTTTATGCCGACCGATTTCCACGAAGGACCGGTTGCCCACAGCAATGGTACCATCGAAATCCGCTCGGTTGTACAGTCGCGGATTGGCACGCTCACCAAGAACACGGTCATCGACGCCAAGCGGGCCTGGATCCTCAAACAGCACATCTACGATGGCCGCGGCACGCTTCTGGCCACCGCAGAGGCCCGGTCGCATCAATATTATCCGGCCGTGGGCGCGTCGCTGCCGCAGGAGATCGACATTCGCCTTCCCGTCGCGCAACTGGCCCTGGCGATTGACGTGGGGACCGTTCAGCTCAATCAACCAACGAGTAATCCGACCCTCTGGCAATTGCCCGTCATCAACGGTTATCAACAGATCGACCTCGGCACGGCGGCTCCAAACACGGTCTCGGCTATCGGGGCCCCAGGCAGCAACGATTGGAGTACGGGGGCGTCGCCCGCTTGGATGGGGCTCGAACAAGCGCCTGGTACCGTGGCGGCGGCGTATCAAGATCGACCGCTGGTTCCGTCGTATGTCATGCCGCCGGTGACGCCTACGTCGGCGAGCACGGTTCCCTTGTCAACGAATACGGCGCCACAATTCACGGCGCCAGCGCAGCCCCAGTTTCACGGCCTGCCCGTGGGCGGCGTTCCAGTGCAGTAGGGGAACGAGGACGTCGTTGCGAAGCTGAGAGACAAGAATCCAAACATCCGGCTCTCGACTCTGAACTCTCGGCTCTTGACTATCGCCCCCACAACTCAGTTCTGACTGAAATCGAGTTGTTGCGCCATTGCCCGACCCAGGGGGTTCTTCACAAACCGTTGACGGCATTCACTGCACAGATCGAAACGGACGTGGTGATAGAAGTCGTCGTTATCGGGCCGCTCGTCCTCATCGTCGAGCGTTTCTAGAATGTCTTGAATTTCTTGCAGGTGATCGCGGTCGTCGTTGACCTCCTCGTCCACGGGATCGAGCGCCGCATAAACTTCCAACCGCACGACGTATCGCGTATCGCTCTGAATATTGAGGGGGCGTTTGCAACAGTCGCATGTGTAGTGGATCATTCGCTTGGTTCCTCTCAGCATGAATAGTCCGCAAAAGTCTGGCACGTCTTCCCTGCCGTTTTCATCCTAACGACAAGTTCCCGACCCAAGCAAGGCAAAGTTGACGCGAAATCTTTGGCAACGATTGCGTGCCAAACCTGCGTGAACTGGCAAATCGCGTGCCTAGATAGCGTTCCGGGAAACGACTTCGTTAAGATTTTCATAACTTGACGGTCGGCGCGTGAGTCGGACTTTGCGCACGGCCCGGCGAGACGTTAAAATCTGGGCTCAGGGCCCGTGTGCCAACTAGTTTTCCCCGTTCTCTGTATGTAAAATCAAGGTGGTAACAGGAGGTTTACCTTGTCTGCTCAAGCGACGAGATCACGCAAAAGCAGGCTGCCGCGTCTGCTGGCGTAGAATCCGTGTCGGGACTTAAGCAAACCCTTGTGGAACAAGCCTGAGGGAAAATAAGCCTGCCTAGCAGTGCTCGTTCTGTACTGGAATTAGACAGAACTTGCACCCCGCGCGAAGTGTCTATCGCTACTGTAGGAAATCCCGAGGGATGTACTGAAGTCTCGTTGTCACCTAAACAGTCAATTTAGAGAGCTCCCCGCTTTCGTTTCAAGGATTATCGCTTGTAGAGCCAATTCCCACTGTGAACAGTTTGGAGATTTTGCTTCCATGTCGACTGCGTCGCCAAGCGGACTTAGTGCCAGTGTTCTTGTTTTGAACCGTCAGTACATGGCGGTTCACGTGGTCAACGTGCGGCGTGCGTTCAGCCTATTGCTCAATGAATTGGCTGAAGTCATTCACCTGGAAGATGGGCAGTACGCCAATTACGATTTTCATTCGTGGCGAGAAGTGAGCGAGCTCAAGGCCCACTTCAAGGAGCCACACGACGACTGGATTCGCAGCGTCAACTTTGAAGTATGCGTCCCACGCGTTTTGCGGCTCTTGCACTACGATCGTTTGCCCAAGCAGCGGGTACGGCTCAATCGGCGGAACATCTTCGCCCGCGATGCCAATATCTGCCAATACTGCGGCAACCGTTTTCCCACCAACGAATTGAGCCTCGACCACATCCTGCCGACTTGCATGGGTGGCGAAGCGAGTTGGGACAATCTGGTTTGCGCCTGCGTGAAGTGCAACGTCCGCAAGGGAGGCCGCACGCCCAAACAAGCCGGCATGAAGCTCGTCCGCAAGCCGATCATGCCCAAGCGAAGCCCAATGCTCACAATCAAGCTGGGGAACCCCAAATACGCGAGCTGGAAGACCTTCGTCGATTCGGCCTATTGGTCGGTCGATCTGAAGTAGCGAGGCCGGTTCGCCCGCTCCGTTTCCACGTCTTTTGCAGCTTTGCGAGCGCGAATAGAATAAAAAAGGCCGACCCGCGAGGTTCGGCCATTTTTTGTGTTTACTTAGTCGCCGGGATCAAGAGTCGCCGTCGCCGGGATCAAGAGTCGCCGGGATCAAGAATCCGCCAGCGGCTCTTTCTTTTCGGTGATATTCGGGCATTGGGAAGCCATTTCGGCATTTAGCTGAGTAAAGGCAACCCATTCCTCGGGGACGTTATCTTCGTGAAAGATCGCTTCCACGGGACATTCGGGGACACAGGCTTCGCAGTCGATGCATTCATCGGGATGAATGTAAAGGATCTGCTCGCCCTCATAAAAGCATTCCACCGGGCAAACGACCACACAATCGGTGTACTTGCAGGCGAAACAAGGTTCGCAAACTACGTGCGTCATCTCAAGAAATCTCCTGTTTTTTCGCTCAAGTGGTTTGCTGGCCGAGCAGACGGCCTAGCGGGTATCAGGCCGATTGGCGGCTCTAAGGAATAATACAAATATCGGCACAGGGAGGGCAAGTATTTATCATGGAACGACTTTCGCAAACTCACCGCCCTTACGTCCCACGCTATTTACTCACTCGGCATTTTCAATGTCAAGCGGAGACCTTACCAAAAACCATGGAGAATTCGCCGATTCACCTGGCCGAGCCGCGCCTTCGCCTTGCTCCGACTTCTACCGCTATTTACAATAGATTTGTACGC
>JBGTEU010000316.1:0-3250 GCA_041747595.1 Bythopirellula sp. | reverse complement strand
GGCGGTGCGGCGCGAGAGGCCGCTAAAGATTTGCCTGGAGATTGGTTCGCTTGTGGATCCCGCCGCACCCGGGTTTGCATTGGGGACCGTACCGCTATTAACTCAGTGGTACACCGAGAATTTGGAGAAGCTGGTTCGCTCCGCACCGGAACAATATTGGTGGGTGCATCGCCGCTGGCGGGGCGATCCGTCCGACAGGCAGAAAGTGCGTTTGGAGCGGCGAAAACAGCATGCCGCCTGACCGACTTAGCGTAAGGTAGTGTTTTAGATAAAAGTTCTCGTGCCAGACGGACTTGCTACCCGCGCAAAGGCTGCCATAATCATTTAAGAAATCCCACCGAACATCCCCCCTTCCTCCCACCTGGATGTTGCCTGCCACCGTGTACCACCTTCGGCCGTTTCGCAATACGGATCCTCCCCAACTCGCGGAGATTTGGCGCAGCCAACCCCCGCAGCGGGGAATTCTGCAGCCCGTCTCGGCGCCGATGTTGGAGTTTGCGGTGTTTTCGAAGGCCCACTTCGACCGCAATGGTTTGATCGTGGCCGAGCTCGACGGTTTGCCGGTCGGCTTTGTGCATGCCGGTTTTGGTCCCAACGAAACGGGAACCGCGATCGACAAGAGCATGGGAACGACGCACATGCTGATGCTCCGCAGCGGCTACGAAGATCCGGCTCTCGTCGACGCCTTGCTCGAAGCGAGCGAAGATTATCTGCGGACTTCAGGAGCCTCGGTGATTTACGCCGGGGGAATCAAGCCGCTCAACTCGTTTTACTTGGGCCTCTACGGCGGCAGCGAAATCCCGGGTGTGTTGCAATCGAACAAGCTGCTCCGCGAGGCCTGCCTCCGCCGCGGTTATACTGAGAGCGGACAAGTCAGCATTCTTCAGTGCGATCTCGTGCGGTTCCGTCCTCCCGTTTCGCGCAAGGTTCGACAACTGGGTCGCCACGTGAGTTTTGAAGAAACCGTCGACCCCATGAGCTCATGTTGGTGGGAAGCGTGCGTGTGGGGATCGCAACAGCGCGACCGCTTCCGGCTTTTGGACAAGTCGAACGGCCAGGTGATTGCCACCGCGTCGTTCTGGGACGTGCAACCTCTCTCAGCTTGTTGGGGCATCTGTACCGCGGGATTGTTTGAGCTGACCGTCGAACCAGAGTGGCGACGGCAAGGCTGTGCCTCGTACCTGCTGGGCGAAGCGTTCCGCCTGTTGCGTCGCCGGGGCGTCGCCACGATCGAAGCCCAGTGCATGTCGACCAACGAACAAGCGCTCATCTTCTACCAAAGCCTCGGGTTTATCGAAGTCGACCGGGGCTTTGTCTTTCGCAAGGAGACCACGCTGCAGAGCACCACTTCGCGGCCGGCGCTGTCGAAAGTGGCGAGCTGGTTGTGAGATGAAAGCCGGGTCGCGAGCGAGTCCGTTCAGCTTATGCCCGCGAATTGGCGCGAAAGTTCTCGCTCAGTTTCGGCGACAGCAGATTTCTTGCCACGGAACGACACGTGAACAGAAGTCCTTTTTACAGGAGATCGCGGAGGAAGCTGAGTTTTCTGCAAATCGAATGTGTTGTGACTTTCTCCGCTAACTCTGCTTCCTCCTGTTAGTTGCTTTTGGCTACGGACCCTGACCATTTTGCGTTTTTCCTCCGCCGCTATATACTGGCGCTCAATCCGTTCGCTTGAGGGCGGGCAACTGGCTCACTCGTTAGCCCAATGTACCTGCGATTCGTCGTGGGCGCCGACTCTCAAGACGGATGCTGGCTTATCGAAACTCCAAACCGGCCCGAATCAGTCGCCGCAGCGGCTGAATTGACGATGAATATGCAAAGGTCCTTTCTTTTCAGCATGGTTTTTTTCTTTCCGCTTGTTGCCGTCGGCCAGCCGACGCTGCGCATCGTCGACGAAGACGGCCAGCCCGTGGAGCGGTTTGAGATGTTGATTCACGCAGCCGATCAAGGCTGTGGGTCGTGGCAAACAGGGATCGACGGATTGTATGAGCTGTCGATGATGGGCATTCGACGATACGAGGCGTCTGCGTCCATCGACGTGCTGGTCCGCGCCAAGGGCTACGCGTCCGTGTTGCATAGCGTCCAGGGCACTACAAAAGAGGAATTGATGCGCGAGGGAGCGCAGGTCGTGCTGGAGCGTGGGCGCGAGGTGCGACTTAAGTTCCTGCCGCCGGCGGGAATGGAGTTTCCCGCCGGCTTCATGCCGCAGGTCTATTTTCCGGAGGTGGCGTGGCGGGTGGAAATAATGTGGCAGCCGGAAAATCTACGACTCCCGCGGCCAGACTTTGACATGTTGAACGTGCGGGCTGCGCAAGGTCGCACCGGAGAGTTTGTATTTCGCTTGCCCCGAAAGCGACGGGAATTCCTGGCCGGTGTTTATCAACCCGACTGGTTGCGGTATTACAAGGCCGGACCATTCACCAGCGCCGATTTCTCCGACGCATCAATGACGCTAGAGCTTCCACAGCCGGCGAGCATCGCGGTCAATCTCGAGTGGGGCGACAAGGACGCCGCGGACTTGCCGTTTAAAGGCGTTAGCTACCAGGTGATGCGACAACTGCACGATGGGGGCAAATCGTATTTGTCGGTGGCCTCGGAACAGTGCACCCTGGATGACGCCGCGATTAATGTGGGGGATTTGGCGCCCGGTCAATACATGTTGCAGCTTCGTACCGAGCCGAAAGAGATTGGTGACGCAGAGATGGGTGTTGAAATCAATCCAGGGCACTTCTTCGCGCGACGGTCGTTGGAATTACTGCCTGGGCAGGCGGTGAGCGAGATTTTTCACTATGTGCCCTTCGATGCGAACGCCAATCGGGGTGAGCGGACGGCTCGCGTGCGGGTGATCGGCGCAGACGGCTTAGCGGCTGCTGGCAAGCCTCTCAAAATAAAATGGTTCGACGGACATTATGGTTCTCTCACGATCTTCGAGGGCGTCGTTCCGGATGATGGCGTCGCAGTGCTGGAGGGCATTTCCGACGAAGTGCCGACCGAAACAGTGTTTGGCCCCTGCCCCTATAGCGTTGAAGTCGACGGCGAATCCTTGGGCTTTTTTCGCGTGACGGCGAAGCCGGAGCCACAGGAATTTGAGTTTCGGCTGGCGCCGAAGGTCGGCGACATGGCTCCGGACGTGGAGCTCGCGGCCCTCGACACGGGCGAACGGTTGCGACTTCAGGATTTGCGCGGCAAGATCGTGTTCCTTGAGTTCTGGGAAACCGGCTGCGGCCCATGCCAGCCCGAGATGGCTAAG
>JBGTEU010000315.1:0-2508 GCA_041747595.1 Bythopirellula sp. | reverse complement strand
AATCGAAACCGGCTGAACTTCTCGACAGTTTAAACTTACGCTTTAACTGCGTGGACGCCCCACTAACAGCAGAGCTGAAAACAAGCAAAGGGAGCAAGTTCCCGGCTCCGGCACGATGGTGACAAAGAGGCGTGCCCCTTGAACGGCAAATCGCGTGAACGACATCTCAAAGGGGTCGCCATTGCGGAGCAAACCGCTCAAATTGCCCGAAACAAAGCGGATTTCTCCGGTCGATTCAATATAGCCCCCTGTTCCAAAGACGGCATCGACATCCTCGAGTGGGACATTGTTGAATTTAAACGAATGACCGAAGACATTGAGGACACCCTCGCTAAGCAGCGTCGCGTCGATGTCTCCAAAATCACCACCCTTGAGGTTTACGATGCCGGCGAGTTCGACCGTGATGGTCAGCTCATCGGCCCCACTTCCCAGAAGATTAACCGTGCCGTTGGCAATCGCGCGAACGTCGACGGTTTCCGCTTGATAACCGGAGGCGTTCAGCACGCCGTTGTTACCCGCTTCGAGCACTAGACGGGCAAATACGGAGTCCGAGAGATTGACTTGGGCATTAATCAGGGCGGAGAAGGTTGCCGTTGGCGCGTCTCCGGTGTCGATGCCGGCGATTAGACCGCCGCTGTAATTGAGGGTGCCGCCCAAAGTCGCGCCGGCGTTCCCGCCATCGTCAACTCCAGCCTGACCAAACACGCCGCCGAATACGTTGAGTGTCCCTCCTATGGCCAGCAACTGTTCACCGTCGCTGAAGACGTTGGGAAACTGTCCTCCATATATATTCACGACCGAAGAATCGGTTGGCGAGACGCTGCCTTCCACGGTGCCGCCATACACATTTGTGACCGAAGTATCGCTGGAATCAATGCTGTCAGCCAGTTCAATGTCATAGACATCGAGTACTGCATCGCTCACGACGTTCAGGTCGTCCAAGACTTGTCCACCCGTTATCACACCTCTGGTGCCCGTGGACAAAGTTGCTCCCTCGTCGGAAGTGCCAATCCAAAACTCGTCATCAACGCGCCCGCCACTCATGGTGATCAGATCGCCTGCAAAGAACAAATCGTCGTCTACGAGGGCGGTGCCGGAGATTTCCACTCTACTGTTGGAAACAAGGCCGATAAGGTCGTCGATCCTGCCCCCAGAGAATTGGAATAAGGCACTTCCGCTGATGCGCGGCTCGTCGAGAAATCCGCCCGTCATCACTACCGTCGAGTTGCCTCCCATGATGATGTCGTCAAAAGTGCTCGAAGAAAGATAGACAGTGGCACTATCGTTGACGATAAGATCGTCGGAAATCGTACCTCCAGAGATGCTGACCACCGAATTGCCAAGCGCTATAACATCATCAGCAATGGAACCCTCGGTGATGCTTGCTTGTGACGAATCGTTAGCCCGCACTGAGCCCAGCGACTGTCCTCCATCGAAATTCAGGAGCGAATTCTCGAAGAGTTCAATGCTGATGCCGGCCCCAGATTCCGGAATGATGGCTCCGGCCTGGACCTCCAGGGTGGTGGGATCGCCCACGCCAGCGGGCCCATTTCTGAGCTCAACATTTTCAGTTGGACTATTGAACCCGTCATATACGGTTGTTTCTCCGTCACTAATCAGCACTTGCGCGTTTGCAAGGCGTACATTGAAGAGAACAGATAAGATGGCGGCGAGGCACATAAAAACACGATGTCGTCTCATTAGTCTGGCCTTTACATGGAGGAAAGGAATTCGCTCTTGTCAAAAATATGATTAGTCGGAGACCGTTCGCGTCCAGCCGCCGTTGACGTTGATGTCAATTTCAAGGTCACTCACATCATTCTCGGGAATCTCGAGTGTCTGTGCGGCAGGACTTCGATACATGACTGTAATCTCTTGAGGTGCCATATCGCCAATTCTTTCTTGAGAACCCTTCTCGTCCGACGCGAGTCGAGTGTAAATTACCTGGTAGGCACCCGGCTTGGCTCCTACAACACCCTTGGTTCTCAGGAGAAAAGATCCGTCTTCGGCAATCAGCGACTGCGGACGTTCGCCCGCGGAAACTGGCGCCAACATAATTCTGCCACTGGTCGCCGGCTCTCCCGCGACTTTGACCTTACCTCCCGCCTCAACCAGTCCCGTCTCGCCGCAGCCTGCCGCCGTCGAAACTAGACAAAGGAGAGAGAGCAAATGAATTGGCAACCGCGTGTTCAACAAACAACTTCTCCTGAATGATTGGCTTCGAACGTAAGACCTGCGATCCGTTGGGTCGCGGCTATCCTAAAAGCTCCCTAACACGTTGCCGTCGTTGCGCGATCCAAGGTTCTTGTAGAGTTGCATGTCAATGTCCTCATTCAAGAAGTGGACCGAACCGTCGCAGAAAGCAAAGTAAGCCCCGCCTTCGTGCCAACTGAAAGCGCAATCGTCGTCCATAGGACCCGGGCTTTGCTGGAGGATACTTACTCCTGGCTGCGTACCGTGCCAAAAGCCCTCGATGGACTTGGGAGAGATGCCGCAGTTGATAGGAGC
>JBGTEU010000314.1:0-2791 GCA_041747595.1 Bythopirellula sp. | reverse complement strand
AGCGCTACCTTTCTGTACGCCTTCGTCGAACAGCAGCGTAAAGAAATGTTCAGTCTCAATTCGAATTTCTATTGTTCTCCTCCGAATGACTTAGTGGTAGTGTCTCGAGCCTGCCGTGCCGGGTATCGCTGGTCCGTGGGGGGGAGGCGTGCGGGTCAGGAAGGATTGCCTTACATGTTGTCGGCCATGTTGGGGGTTACGAGTATTCCCGGCAATACGGTGGATGAGATCGCCTGGTATCTCGAGCGTGCCGCCAAGGCCGACGGGACGGCACCCAAGGGAATCATTTATTTTGCAGTGAATAAAGACATCCGTTCCAAGGTTCGCGAAGGGGGCTACGCCGCTGCCGTGCGGTCCATTCAACTTGCTGGAGTCGAAGCACAGATTATTCAAGAGATATTTCCTCAATACAAACAGAATGTCGCCGGGGTGACCTGTGGTCACAGGACCGTGAACCCCGCCAGCTCCCACAGCAAACTGTTGCCGGGGGCTTTTTGTGACAACCTCACAAGTTCGGGAGGGCAATTCTTGCCCGACAAGGGGCAGACTTTGCTCAGCGAGTTCCTGCGCATGGGCGCGGCTGGGGCCTGTGGCACGGTCATCGAGCCCACCGCGCTTCCCCAGAAATTTCCGAACAACACTTTGCACGTGCACTATGTCAATGGCTGTTCGCTCGCCGAATCTTTTTATCAATCCGTGGCCGGTCCCTTCCAGCAAATCTTAGTCGGCGATCCCCTCTGTCAACCTTGGGCGAAGACTCCCAAGGTTACGGTTGCCGGTGTCAATGAAGGTGCCTTCGTGCGCGGTGCGGTGGAGATTATTCCCAAGGCGGAGGTTACCCGTGGGTCGGTCGCGGCATTTCAACTCTTCGTCGATGGCGTTGCTAACCAACAATGTCTCCCGGGAGAACGGTTTCAACTCGACACGACGAGACTGGCTGACGGTTATCACGAACTTCGTGTAATTGCGACCGACAATACTCCGATTGAAACTCAAGGGCGTTGGATCGGATCGGTGATCGTGAAGAACGGCATGGACGCGCTGCAACTGCGGGTCGATGAGAATTCGCTCTCGGCAAGCACCGAACTACTGAATATCCAAGTGACGGCCACTAAGGACACGGTCACAAATGTCTCCTGCAATGGCGTTGAGTTGGGCAAAGTGAGCGGGGCGACGGGATCGTTGGCGATTGACAAGAAGCTCGTGGGCAGCGGACCCATCACGCTGATTGCTGCTACCGAAGGCGAGCCGCAATTGCGGTCGCAACCTCTGCGAGTAATTATCAACGGAAAGTAAATTGCCGATCTTTTTGTCCACGTTAAATGGGCCCACGTTTCCCGTGATCGTTTGCCCGATGTTGAGAATTTGCAGCATTTACCAAGAGCTAGCGTCGATTTTGTTGACACTTTTGGGACACAGGGCAATGATAAATTGAGACGGCCGGGACTCAATTGCTTTGCGGTTGAACTCGACAAGTCCTTATCCTGTATGCAGATGAGACACTTCCTGCGGCTTACTGCACGCTGCTTTTCACGGGCGAGTGCTTCATCGGTCCGGCAATTGCTCGCTGGTCGTACACATCGAGAGCATGAAGTGCTGGTGATACTGGTTGTGACGAATGACCAAATGATGAAGATTGCGGGAAATTGGCGGAGACAGAGGCTCGATTTTTGCGTCGGCTCTCTTTCTTCGTTAGACTCAACTCTTTACGAAAGCCCTCCTTGCAGTTGAAAATGGAACCTGAATGTGAGGTTGAAGACGTCGGCATGGATTCCCGGCAGGTACAAGCAACGGGTGCTGAATTGCAACAAGTTCTACCTAGAGACTATTACACTTTGATTTTACGGCGATTCAGTAGGAATCTTTAGTGCTGGCCAGCGGAAACGCTGAGGAGTCTTGACCGTTATGTTTTATTTGATCGCGGTTTGCTGCATTGCTGCGTTTGTGAGCTACACGATCTCAAACTTCGTCGGCATATTTGCACCTCGGTGGGGTTTGGTGGATAAACCGGATGGCCACCATAAGAGTCACAAGCGCGAAGTCGCGCTGGGTGGCGGCTTGGCCGTATTCTTGGCGGCTTCAATCACATTTGCCGTCGAGTTCTTTTCGTCTCCCCGGCTTCAAAAGCTTTTAGATGCCAAAGAGCCATTTTTGGGCGGTTTGCTGCTCGCTTGCGGCTGGATTGTCTTGTTGGGTTTGTGGGACGACCGCTTTGGCATGAAGGGCCGCTACAAGCTGGTGGGCCAGTTCGTCGCCACCTTGATCGTGATTGCCTCGGGATTGCAAATTGAACGCTTTGTGGTTTTCGATCTGGAAGTTTCCCTTGGAGTCTTTTCGATTCCCTTTACCGTATTCTGGCTGTTAGGGGCGATCAATTCGCTCAATTTGCTGGATGGCATTGACGGTTTGGCGACCACGATCGGAATCATCCTCTGCAGTACGAGCGCGGTGATTGCCGCCTCATTTGGCCAGCCGGCCGTGGCCATCGTGGCCGCGGTATTCGTGGGTAGTCTGCTTGGTTTCCTGCCGTTTAATTTCCCACCTGCCCGAATGTTTTTGGGGGATGCCGGCAGCATGTTGATTGGTTTAGTAGTGGGTTCATTGGCGATTGGCGGTTCGATGAAAGGTCCCGCAACGGTGGCGATGGCAGCCCCCTTGGCGATTTGGGCTTTGCCGATCTTGGATTCCATGGCGGCGATCATGCGGCGAAAACTTTCCGGCCGCAGCATCTATGCCACCGACCGAGGCCACCTCCATCACCGTTTGATGACCGTGTTCGGCAAAAATACTC
>JBGTEU010000313.1:0-7122 GCA_041747595.1 Bythopirellula sp. | reverse complement strand
GGATTGCTTTGACCGACACGAATCCGCTCACCGACTTGATGACCCTCGAGGTCGATCGCAGCACCGGTGAGATGAAATTGATCAATACCACGGGTACCGCCTTGGGTGGGTTGCGATCGTATTCCATCACATCGGCCGCGGGTGCCTTAAATACGACGAACTGGAGGTCTGTGACCGACTTCTACGATCAAGCCCCAGGCAATGGAAGTGTCGACCCCGATGGCTCATGGTCGAAAACTTCGACAACGGCATTCAATCTCAGCGAAGAGGCGGTCGGCGGCAATGGTGGCAACCTGTCGCTTAACCAGGAAGTCGTCTTGAGCATGGGCGGCGGCCTTTGGGTGCAGGGTATCTATGAAGATCTGGAAATGACCCTGGAGTTTGATGGCGGCATCACGCGTAAGGCTAACGTTAATTTCGTCGGCAACGACGGCGAGCGGTTTCAAATCGGCGACCTGAACTTCGATGGTCAGTTCACTGCGGCCGACTGGACGGCTTTTAATGCGGGTGGCGAAGTGGACCTCGACTCACTCAGCCCGGCCCAACAGTACGCTGCCGGCGATCTGAACAACGATGGCGAAAATAACATCTTTGATTTCGCGATTTTCAAGAGTGCCTACGAAACGGCTAATGGCTTTGGCTCGTTTAACGCGATGCTGGCCTCTGTCCCCGAACCCACCAGCTTACTACTCGTATCTCTAGGATCGCTGGGGTTTTTAGGCCGCCGTAAATCATCTCGATCAATTGCAGCACTTAAGGAAACACCAATGAGATTTCGACACTTGGCATGGCTGTTTGCGTTGACTTTCCTGGTTTGCGGAACTGGATCAGCTTCCGCCGCGATTTTGGAGGACTTTCAGTTCAACGATACCCCCGGTACGACTTTGGCGAACGCGGCCAACACAGGTACGGGCATGGGAAATATGTGGAACGAGGACACCGTAGATATGGACAATTCCACGGTCCAAAACGGCGTCTACCGCATTCAAAAATCATCTGCTGTAATCCCCAATGGTTTCGGCACCAACTTTCTGGATATTGCCAATGTGACGACGGGGAAAGTATGGCTGGTTGCTGAAATGGCAGGTTGGCACTTCGCTTCAGGCCAGATGGACCCTAACGATTTTGACCCAGGTCAATTAGAAGAGATTCGATTCGCTTTTCTCAACAACGATGGCGACAGCCAAGGCGGAAGCACAATAACTGCTGAAGTCGAGATCGAGCGTGTTGCTACCGGAGGAATTGTGATTCGTGGTGGGGCGTTGGGTACAGGCGCTGGACCAATCGCCCCCCAGCCGCTCTCGTTAAGTCAGTCTGACCCATACACCGTGGTGTTGGCGTTAGATAAAACCGACAACAACTACGAGGTCTTTACCAAGAACGGTGACGGACCCTTCACTACTTTGGGAGGACCTGCCGCAATTGATTCGTCCCGCAATGGCAATTCGATTCGCTTCGTTGCGAACAATAGCTTTGCCGGTGCGGGAGAATTCTTCGACATCAACCGAATCTATCTTACCGATACTGACCCCACCAACATCTCGAACGACCGTCTCACCCTTCAGGTAAATACGGTCACGGGTGAGATCAAGCTGCGAAATACCACCTCGACCACCTTCGATATCGATGCCTATACAATCACCAGTTCCACACTTGCCGGGGATTTGAATCTCGCGGGCTGGCACAGCCTGAGCGACAAGGTGCCTTTGTTCGATCCTGTGGATGGCCCCGACGCGGATTCCATCCTGGGCAACGGCGTTGGCGAAACGTGGGACGAGGCTCCCGGCAGCAGCAACAAGGTGCTCGCCGAGCGTTTCTTGCTGGGAAGCTCTGTGTTTCCGAACGGTCGGGAAGTTTCGCTGGGTAATGCCTTTAAGATCGGCGGCGATACCAACTCGCTCACGTTCCAGTATCGCAACGCTGACACCGGCGCCATCGTCACCGGTGACTTCGAGTTTGTCACCACGGGCCCCAACGGCGACTACGACAACGATGGCGACGTCGACGGCCGAGACTTTTTGATCTGGCAACGCGGTGGGTCCCCCAATTTCTTAAGCTCAGGTGATCTTGCCGCGTGGCAGGCCAATTACGGCACCGGATCAATAGCGGCGGCCAACGTGGCCGTGCCGGAGCCTTCATCCGGGATATTGTTTTCGCTCGCGGCCGTGGGAGGGAAGCTTACCCGGCGACGGCGAATCGACTTGCACGTCTCAACATCTCATTGACGGGTGATACTGGCTCGACAAACAGCCTTCTCTAGACTGAGTTTGAGCCGAGATCTTCCCTGAACAAAGAGCACTTAGGTAGCCGATCTCTACGTTGCATGCGCTAGCAGACTTGCGCGCTCATGTCGAACCGTCATTGGCATTCAAAGATTTCGGCTACTGGTGGCGATTTGCCGGATTTGCGCGCGTCAGACTGTTGTTGCCTGTAGCGGTAGAGATTAATCGAGATTACTCAATGCATTGCGGAATCGCGACGATTCGCGCAGCGGGTGCGGCTATGCTCGCCACCTCGCCTCCGATAAGTTGGAATTCAGAGGCTTTCTTCGCGTTGGATTAATCGTCGCGTGGAAATCACCAGCCGGAATGTGTTATCTTGATGCCACCATCTATGGTTGATGGCTGCTTGTCATGTCGTTCCGTTCTTACATGTGCCAGCAGGATGGCGTCAGGCCGTCGCGTGGCGGCGGGGAGGTGCCTAATGAAAGCAGTCCAAAAGAGTTTATGTCTGTTGTTAGTATGGTTAGTGAGTGCTGCGGTCGGCCCGGCAATGGCGGCCAATGTGTTCGTGGGAGACACGGGCGGCGGCACCGTGCTGGATCCGGCCGCGATTCATGAATTTCAAAGCACGACCGGCGATCAATCGCAACTCGTAAGCGGGGACAGGATCTGGCCGATCCGCTCGACATGGCGGCCGATCGTACGACGGGCGATGTCATCGTGCTGGACCTGGGAGCAGGGGCAGCGACGCATCCGCCGCGACTATTGCGCTTCGACGGGGAATCGGGTGTGCGCACGGAAGTCGCCGTGGGCCAAGATTTGTGGATTTATCCGCTCGCCGTCACGGTCGACCGCTACGGCGACATCAAGGTGCTCGACAGCGGGGGCGGGTGAGCCCGCGCTACTCCGGTTTGACGGCCAGACGGGCGAGCGGTCGGTGATTGCCGCCGGTCAGAACCTTTGGAATGACCCAATCGATCTGGTGGCCGATCCGACCACGGGGGACATTTTTGTTCTCGACGTGGGCGGCGCGGTGGCCTTCGATCCGCCGGCGATTCGACGATTTAACGGCCTCACCGGTGCTGCTTCGATTGTCGCCGAAGGGGCCGATTTGTGGTACGACGCCACACGGATCACGGCGGATGCAAACGGCGACCCGATTGTGCTCGATCTAGGCGGAGCGGCAGTGGCAGCACTGCCGCGACTACTGCGGTTCGACTGCCGGACGGGCGATCGGACGGAGATCGTTAGTGGCGATGATCTCTGGTACAACCCGATTGATCTCGACGTCAATCTGCCGACGGGCGAAGTCGTCGTGCTGGACCGCGGAGGTGGCGCAGCGTTTCTACTGCCGACTCTGCGTTCATTCGACGGAGTGACGGGCGAAGCGTCGATCATTGCCGAGGGGACCGATCTCTGGGTGAACTCGTTTGCCGTGGCGGTGGTACCGGAGCCATGGGCAGGTGCGCTTTGTTTGATCGCTGGTGTGATCGCCGTAATGATTGGACACCGCCCGACGACTCGACCACAACGGCCAACGAGCCACTCGTGATCGAATTCTCCGAGTCGAACCCGGCGCCTTCGGAGCAACCGAGGACAGCAAAACCAACGAGCGAAGATGAGCCGGAGTTCGTGACAGCCAACTCCGCCGAAGCCGACGACTCCGCAGACCAATGGCTGTCTGATGAGTTGCTGGAACGCGTGTTTGCTTAGTGGTGGTTTCCGATGCCGTCTCAAGGCATGCAGAGGCCCGAATGACAAATCAGGAATGCCAACTGAGCGAATCCGTCTCTTCAGAAGCCGCTTCGGTGATCGCCCTCCTCGTGCACTTATCGCGATTAGTCCGAGACAGCGGTTGCATCGACTTCGTTGAGTTGGCATGCGTCCAAACTCATAGTGCCATCCTGCCCCGAGCCAACTCATGGGATAGTTGGTGATGCTCCACAAGCGCGTCATCAAACAGGGTGGCGCGATGCGTCTGTGTGAACTTTCCGACGAGTGCCTACACGCGTTGCACATTTGCCGCTTGGACAAAGCGCTGCCCCACTTCCCCACGCGGGCCGAGGCGGTACACGGTCGGGAATTGGCGAAGATGTCTTGAATGGAGATTTCTTCGGAAAGATTCCAAAAGTGAACTCGCATCGATTTGAGACACCGCTGCCACGAGTCGACGTCATCGGTTTAGACTGAGCGATGCTTCGAGCCTCGACGACCAATGTCACGCCCTCATGGGTCGCGAGCGTGTAACCGGCCTGCCACATCGACAAGCCTGAATACGGTGTCGTCAATTTGGTCGCGCATATGCAGAGGTCGGCGCCGCCGCCCGCAGCATCTGGACCACTTCTTCCTTGAACTCTTTCGTGTAACGGCGACGCTTCTGCGGGCCGCCCCCGGGTGCGGTAGTCTTCGGCATCTCTCTGGCTCTCCTTGCCAGACCAAAATAAGCTTTTCAACTGTCCGAAAAAAGCGCTACAGGTCACCTAACTCTAATCGCCACGCCTAGGAGCATAGAAAACAACATTGTTGAGCCTCCCACTTACAAAAGCGAAAATCATCCTCCCATCTTCGTCATCAACGTAAATAAGAAATTCAACGTTCTCGTCTTTGTTCTCTGGGCGAGAGATTTCAGTAGGTTTGCCATACGTATTTATGATATCTTCAGTAGTGCTTTCTACGGTAATTCCTTCAGTGGTTCGTCCTACAAAGGAGGTCGTGCCTCCCCAAAAACTTTCTCTGTTCCGAAGGATGACAAAGTATCCCACCATATCGCTAAGTTGAACTTGCTTTCCATAGCAAGTTATGCCCATCAACCCACCTTCTCGACCAACTGTCAATTCAAAACCAAGGGACCGATACAATAGCCACCAAGTATCGGGCGGCGTGGAATCTCTCAGGGCCTGGAGTTGTTTCTGGAGTTGAGATTTATCACCTTTTTGATTACTAATTTGTTCCCGAAGTTGGTCTATTTCTTTCGAAGACTCCAAGGAATAGTCCGTGAAATCGGGCACGCCAAGCACCTCGTAAATCTGGTCAACGGACATACCAAATCGTGCTTTACCAATTCCTTTCTTGGGATAAACAATTAGCGAATGGAGGTCCATACCCTTAGGAAGTACAGGAGGAGGCATTGGGAATAGACCACCTTCTTTCACCAAACGGTAGCCTACAGGTGGGTCCATTGAAAAAAGTGAATCTTCTAAGGGAACGTTTAATTCATAAGTTATGACTCTGTGCAATGCTTTTGCCACAACATTATTTGGGTCGACAGGAACATGCTCTACTACCACAGGAAGCCGAGTCGACGGATCAACCCAAACTCGGGTTTCTATCAGCTTGGCGAAAGAGGCGTTAAGATACGTGGTAGGCACAACGAATCCTTGCAATCGTTGGCCATTAACCACCCGGTCGCCTAGAACGCGAACTGCTTTCTCATCCAGTTCGCTAAGTTCCAGTAAGACATGACGGACTCTATCCTCCTCAACAGGAGGTTGTCCTGTGCCAATATACGCAACTCGGTCACGGGTATTGAGCATCAACCTCTTGCCATCGGGTGCCATCACCACAACCAGTCCGCCAGGCAGCTCAGCACGAATCGTTTTGTGGTCAGCAGACATGTACCCAATTTCGTCTTTGTGCGGAGCATTGGGATAGTGTGCTTTCCCTGCGACTGTGGTAATTGTCCGTATCGCTGCCTGAACTTCCGCGAATGCTAGAGATGGCTCAGCAGGTATCCACCAAGGCACCGAGACTGCAATAAACAACCCTGCTGCCAATGAGAATACGTAACGCCACTTTCGCTGGTTAAGACCTGCAGCCGCAGACGCTGTTGCCAATCGCTCGTTAGCAATTCGTTCTAGCACTGGCTCAACCACGCTGGGACGCCTCCCAAGTTCTGCAGCGAGCCTTTCCAATTGCTTTGAGAGGCGTTCTTTTGTAGTCATTCTATGAGCTCCTCTTGCTTGGCCCAGCCCTGCAAGCGTTTCATCGCCCGAGAAAGCTGCTTTGTGATGGTGCCAATAGGTTGGCCTGTCCTGGCACTAATCTGTCGTGCTGTTAGGCCTTCGAGGTGATGGAGCATAATCATTTTTCTTTCATGCTCTGGGAGTCGTCCTAACCATTGAACTAACTTCGCTAATTCATCATCTAATGCGTCTCCTGCTGACAATATTTCAGCTATGTTTCCTGCTGGGATAGAAGTTTCGTCGATTGAGGAGAGTTCACACCTTTCGGCTTGCAATCGGATAGACTCACGTTCAGTGATACGAAGAAACCAAGAAGAAAAACGAGTTGCATCTCGAAGTTGGTCGATATTCTGAAATGCCTTAAAGAACGCTTCCTGAACGGCGTCTTCAGCGATTGTGTAATTGTTGCAGTAACGCAATGCCACCGATAACGCCACTCGCTCATACCGCACAATCAATTCAGCAAATGCAGCGACTCTTCCTTCGCATGTATGCGAGACAAGTGTTGCGTCATCCAGTTCCTGTTCATCCGCCAACTTATGCCTACCCTTGAATTGAAGTTGTTTCCTCAGCCAGTTAGAGGGCCGTAAGGCCAAGATTGCGACAATAATATCAGAAGAATTTCAGAGTTTTTTAGAGCTGGACACCTAACGACTACAGGGTAAATGGATTCTCGCTAGTTGCGGGAGATGAAAACGACCTCCTGCACAAAGGACAAACGCAATCTGAGCGAAGAGCGACACACAGACTACACGACGAGCGATTGCTTCGCGACTGCGGTTGCATTAGCCGCTGCACTTAGAGCCTATCCGAATACTGAACTAAGGGTTTTCGCCTTCCGTACAGCAGAATAAGGATTTCTTTTCTTTGCTGGCACGGAGGTGCGTCTTGTCTTCAACATTCTCTTCGGCGTTTTTTGAGGTTCCTGAAGCGTTGTG
>JBGTEU010000312.1:0-12545 GCA_041747595.1 Bythopirellula sp. | reverse complement strand
GCAAATTGACTGCCGAAAATGTTCCGGAGAGCGTTCCCCAGTCGAGAATGTCAAACGATTGGCCGGCGCTGGGAGTGAAGCCGTCGATGAGTGAAATGTCGAGTGAACCAGCGAGCGCAAGATCGCCTCCGACAAGAATCTGATCGTACTGGCTGCCCGCCAACAGACCGCCAAGCTCGATTTCCAAACGGGCATCCACTCCGAAGGCCACATCGCCCCCAAAGCTCACCGTGGCGGCGCTGTTACCGGGATTGAGGTCGCCTTCAAAGTTCACGGTGCCCGTGCCGGTGAAAGAGCCAGCGCCGGTGACATCACCAAAGAAGACGGTGAAGCCGTTGGTGCTGGTGCGGATCTCGCCGTCGTTGGTCACGTCGTCAAAGAAGATTGTCGCGCCGCCCCCACCGGAGATGATCTTGCCGCCGGCGACGTTGGTCACGTCGCCGACGATGTTGGCCGTGCCGGCGAAGTTCACCGTGCCGACGTTGGTAAGACCGCCGGTGAGGATTGAGCCGTTGCCAGAGATAAAGCCACCGGCGTTGTTGGTGAGGTCTTGCGTGAATTCAAGTTCGCCGCCGAGAAGTTTAATCTGTCCGTCGTTCGAGTTGCCGGTGCCGGTGAGAGCCAGCGATCGGCCCGGCTGAGCGCGTAGCTCGCCGCCGACGGCGTTGGTAAACATACCGCCGATTCTGCCATCGCCAATCACTAGGCCGGAGTTTGTAAGCCCCAAAGTGACATTGATCGTTACGTTTTCGCCAACTTCGAGTGTCTCGAAGGTTCCGCCGGATCCGACCGTGGCGGCCTGATTCGTGATATTGAGCGTGCCGCGTTGCAGGTCGAGCAACTCCGCGTCCACGAGTTCGCCAACCGTAAGCGTTCCTCCGTTAACCACGACGGGTGTTTGCAAGGTGGCGACCTGCTCGACGGTCAACCCCTTGCCGGTGGGAATCGTGGGAGCTGGCCCAAACAAATCTGCAATCGCCAGGTCGCTACCGAGACTACGATTACCGGCGAGCTGAACTGTGCCAGCGCTAAAATAGAATGCACCGCTTGGCGAGCGATAATAACCATCGAATCGAATCGTGCCACCATTGAGAGACACAGAGTCACCTTCACGTATATCTATATTTCCCCCAATAAAGACCGAAGCGCGATCCAGCACCGTCAATGTTCCTAAACCGCCGGTCACGCCGAGCCCCAGGCTATTGTTTATGGTCCATCTGGAATTAAGGCCACTGATGATGGCTGCGCCGCTATAGCTTTCACCAATACCGAAAGCGAGATTAGCACGGTCACTTGTGACAACACCGCCGTTGCTGACCTGCAGTAGGCCGTTAAATGTGTTTTGTCCGATGTTAAAAGTGCCGAGCGTATTAAGCTGTCCGCCGCTAACAGTTAGAGGAACGGAGCCAAAGAGTGTCGAACCCTCAATGGTCAAGCCTTTACCGCTGGGAATGACTGGATTAGCGCCAAAAAGAGTCGCGACAACTGTGTCTGCGGGATGGCGGTCACCGGCGAGCTGGATTGTGCCCGAGGTAAAGTTGAGTCGGTTAAGGCCACTTACCGTGTTCAATCTTAACGTGCCGCCGTTGACGTTCACATTGCTCGTCGCACCGATCGTCAGCGCCGTTCCCACATGGACAGTCCCCTGATCCTCGATAAAGAGAGTTGCCGCCGCGCCGCTGCCGACCGTAAATGCCCCGGTGGTCGACCACCGGGAATTTGGCCCATTCACGATGCCCGTGGAATTAGCCGCGCCACCGAAAGGGGCAATGGAACTGGTTACGCTGGTAAGCACGGCGCCCTGGTCGATGTATAACGACGCAGCCCCCGCCCCCAATCGCCCCACCGTGAAGTCATTCGTGGCGTTGTAGACTGTCCCAGCGCCCGAAATCTGGAAAGCCGCATCAAATGCGCTGTTGAAAACGACCACTGTATCCACGGCCGTGACGGTGCTGCCACCCTGCACAATCATCGACGCGATTCCCGTGCCGCCTTCGTTGAGATGCAAATCGTCGGTAACATTGAGCGTGCCGCCGTCGACCAGCAGGTGTCCCGGCCCTTCGCTTCGTCCGACCCGCAAGCGGTTGACACTGGCGCCAGGCGCCAAGATTTGCGCCGTGCCATCGTTAGCGATCACGGCATCAAAGGGGGCGACGGGTACGCCCAGTGTCCAATTACCGGGCGTATACCAATCATCGACTCCAGCGGTCCAGAATGTTTGTCCGACGCTAACATCAGAAGCCAAGAAAAATAGAACCAGACACACAAACGTTTTCTTGAGGATGTTCATCTTAGCGTTCCTTACCTTGCGAAGATTTGCTACCGCATAGCTTTCACCAAAAACCACGGGACAAAGCCAACTCGACGAAAGCGTCTGACTGTAAAAAAATTCTGCACAAAGCAGCAAGCAAAAAACCGACCGGATCAATGGTGTTCCCAACTCATCCAGTCAACCGCGAACGCACAGCCCAAACGGCGGCGCTGGCGATCGAAGGAATTCGCTTGTGTCGCACATCGCACGCCGAGAAAGTATCAGCGCGACGCCGCCGACCGCGAGCAGCGCCAGCGTGGCCGGCTCAGGAACTACTTGCGCTACTGTCAGCGCGGTAACGTCGTACTGCAGGTGCACTTCGGCGTATTGGTATGGGCCGACGCGATCGATGTAGTCGCCGTCGCCGAACGCCATGAGGAAGTCGAAGCTTTGGAACGGAAATGACAGATAGGTGGCGGCGTCGGTGGGGATGGCGAGGTCGCTCGTGTAATTGGTGTCGGGATACACGGGGCCGTAGAAGTTGAAAACGCCGTATGCGAGAATATCGGGCGGCGAACTGTAGATCGGGGTGGGGATGTTGGCCCCGGTCACGGTCCCGATGGAGGACGCCAGGAACACTTGGTCACTTCGGAAGGGAATGGAACCATCGTTGTCCTGCACGTTGATGAAGTTGTCGAAGGGATCGCCGCCCGAGTAGACGACGAGGCCGGACGCGTCGAGAAGCTCGAACGACGTCAACCCGTACGGCGGGCCGGGGGAGTAGACGGTGTCCTGGCCGGTTGGGGGCGTGACCGACGGGAAGCGGTAAGTGGCCCGGAAGGAGCCGCCTTCGACGCGGGTCAGGTCCAGCAAAGGGGGGAGGGTGCCGGTGTTCGTGCCGTCGAACGTTCCGTTAGTCTCCAGCGTCGAAAAGTACGGCCCGCTGGCGACGATCTTGAAGTCCGCCGCGCCGACCATCGGGCAGGCGAGGCTGAGCGTGACGAGAGCCGCCCCAATCAGAGTGATTAAACGCATGGTGTTTTCCTTGTGAGGGGGCAATTGAACACAAATTCATAAAGTGGCAGCGTGCGGGCCATCCGGCTTGGCGACTCAGGTCACAACGCGATCGAATCCGTCGTTCCATAAGACAGTGCGATGCAAATCGTCAACTCGCGCAAAGAAATGGGAGAAAACTTGCTGAATTGCGTCGATAAGGCGATTAAGTCCTAGGAATGGCGCAGGATCTTAGCCCAATCACGGCGTCTGAGGTTTCGAGATGTCACAGCTATTACGACGGTCAGCCGTGAAATAGTCCTTAATTCGAAAGCTCCGCTTCGCCGACTTTGCTCTGTTCAGACCTTATCTCATCAAGTCGTTGGCGAGCGTTCGCCAGAGAATTAGCGTGTTCGGCAATGTCCGGGTCTTCACGGCCTGCCAGTTCGAAGGTGCTCACTGCGTCACTTATCACCTGGGCTGCTTCTTCGAACCGCCCCTCTTCTGCCAACGCATTGGCCCAGATTTCTTGCGTTTGGCCAAGCTGTGCCAATAGGAATCCGCCTGCATGCGCAGCCGGGTACGGGTCTGGTCCAACCTTTCCATCGATCAATAGTTGAAATAGGTTAACAGCACGGATATACGCTTGCTCAGCTTCCGGCAGATTCTCCGCGGAGCTGTAAGCGCTGACGGAAAACTTGAGCAAGTACGCCAGCTCGAATGCATAGTCGAAATAGCTGGGCGTGTCGGCAAGCAACTTTTCGTAGATTTCTTCTCCGCGTTTCAATGCGATCATACTATCGCCAACTCGTCCAACACCGTCCAACATTCCGCCGTATCGCGCAAGGGCATACCCTAGCTGCTGGCGATGTTGGTCGGAGGGATCCTCACGGACGAGCTCTTCTAAAATTGCGATCGCCTGCAGATAGCACTTCTCCGCCATCTCTATTTCGCCCCAACTGGCGTGAACCATGGCCAACGTTCGGTAGCCCACGCCCGTTTCATAGCGCAGGGTGGGGTCGGTGTTTTCTTCCTGCAGTAGGGTTTGATAGTACTTGATTGCTTGGTCTGAGAAGTCTCGGCGCAATGGCCCAGGCATTTGACGGCCTCTTATGGCAAGCTTGGTCATTAATTCGCGGATAGCGATCCGTGCGCGTAAGAAGTTTGCTGAGGCCCGCTCTCTTTGCGCCTCTGCCAGCGAAAGGGCTTTGTGCTCCGCTGCCAACGCTTCAGACGTTTCGTTGCGCTCAGCCGCGATCATGCGAATTCCTACGGCCAATCCTATGACCAGCAACAGGAGCACTGCCACTGCTGCGGTCGCGCCCAGGAGCGCGACCTTATTCCGGCGAGCAAATTTTCCAAATCGATAGACCGCCGAAGGCGGACAAGCAAGCACCGGTTCATCGGCCAAGTATCGCTCGATGTCTCTGCGTAGCTCATTGGCGGTTACATACCGGCGTTCCCGGTCTTTACAGAGGGCACGCATGACGATCCAGTCGAGTTCGCCTTTCACCAATCCGCTCAGCTTTGCAGGCTCCATGCGGCAGTTTTGGACGGTGGCAGGATGCTTTGCCGTGGCGCTCAAGCGCGTGCTCGGCATCGGAGGCTCTTCTTCGCGAATGATTCGTAGTGCCTCATCGAAGGAAGCTTCGCGTAGCCGCTTTCGGTCCACGGGCGTGGACCCCGTCAAGAGCTCGTAGAGAAGCACCCCCAGGGAATAAATGTCGCTGCGAGTATCGACGTCGAGCTGATTGAACTTTGCTTGTTCTGGGCTCATGTACTCGAACGTGCCGAGCACTTGGCCGAACTCGGTGAACATCGTATTTTCGGTCAGCTTTTGCGCAGTGGCCTTTGCCACCCCGAAGTCGATCACTTTGGGAACAGCTTGATCATCGTATTCCGCGACGAGGACATTGGTCGGCTTAATATCTCGGTGGATGATCCCTTTTTGATGGGCGTGCTGTACGGCTTGGCATACCGGCAAAAATAATTCCAACCGTTGAGTCAGGGAAAGTTCCTTTTCATCGCAGAACGTTGTGATTGGAACGCCTTTTACCAATTCCATGACAAAGTAAGGTCGCCCCGACTCGGTCGCTCCGGCATCGAGCACTTTGGCTATATTCAAATGTTCCATCATAGCGAGTGCTTGCCGCTCGGCCTCGAACCGGGCAATCACTTTGCGTGTGTCCATGCCCGGCTTGATGATCTTGAGCGCCACCATCCGGTGGATCGGCTCAGATTGCTCGGCCATGAACACCACGCCCATGCCGCCTTCACCAATTTGCTGGAGTAGCTTGTAAGGTCCGACGCTCTTTCCTGGACGCTCGGACAAAAGCGCATTGTCGGCGACCTCTAGACCTGCAGGCAGTTTATCGAGAATAAAGCTCTCCTGGCGCTCATGTTCGGTTAGAAGACGATCAACCCGTTCGCGCAGCACGGCGTCTCCTTGGCACGCCTGCTCTAAAACTGCAGCGCGTTCCGAAGAGTGCACACCTAGAGCTTCAATAAATATGTCACGTTCTCGCATTACCGATGACTCATGAGCTTTAACGGCGGTCTCTCCATTAATCAGTGCGACAGAGAGAACCGCTCCGCGCAACAAAACCTGTTTTTATTGCCGCTAAGCGATTGTCTTGAGCTTAACGCCCTTCAATCTCGCGGCGCAGCCATGCTCGGGCGAAAGACCATAAAAAATCGGCCTTCCGAGGCGATACGCCCAAAATCTCCGCCGCTTGGGGGATTGTCAGCCCGGCGAAGTAGCGTAGTTTCACCAGCTCCGCGGATTGGGAATCCTGCTCAGCTAGCCTGTGAAGGGCCTCGTCGAGGGCAAGCAGATCGTCCGCGACCTCGGGGGCGGCAACTTCGGACAACGCCCACTCTTCACGAACCCGACCACCGCCATGCTTAATCCGGCCCTTATGCCGCGCCTTCTCGACAAGGATTCGCCGCATGGCTTCCGCCGCGGCTCCAAAGAAGTGGCCTCGGCTATGCCAATTCCGCGGCTCACCTGAATCAGGGCCAAGCAGCCGCAGGTAAGCTTCATGCACCAAAGATGTCGCTTGCAATGTTTGCCCTGGCTTCTCTTGGCTAAGCCTTGCAGCGGCAAGTTTACGTAGCTCATCGTAGACCAGCGGCAGCAGCTTTTCAGCAGCGGCAGGGTCACCCTGTTCAATCTCAGAGATGATTTGAGTGACATTGTTCATGAGGCCTATTATAGCCAACTCCACCGAGTCCATCTCTATTATGGCAAGAAAGGGAATGGTCCGCCGATACGAGTGCTAGATTACGTTGATTTGACGGAACGGGTCCACATAAATTCCGAGTTCACCCAATCTTGGAGCCGCCTAATTTCATAACTCATGCCGAAATTCAAAATGCCAGACTGCGATCAGTTTTCACTTCATGACGCCGATTAGTGAAGGCTCACCCGAACAAACTCCCTCTCCCTTCTTCCTCCACAGCCACGTGCAGATAGATGCTGGTAATAGTAACATTGGAGTGGCCGGCAGCATCACGAACTTGACTTCTGACGATTTGGTTCGCCGGGCCTTCTCAGCGTGTGCCAAAACGGTTGGAAAGCTAGACCGTTCATCCACGCAGGGCCGCACGAGTGCGCTCGACTAGGTCGCTGTTGCGGTCGCCGCTGCCCTTGAGGTTGTAGACGCTTAGTGCCAGGAAGCGGTCGCGCCAGGCAGGACTTACATTCCAGTAGTCTTCCAGCACAGCCGCGCTGAACTTGTAGTCGTGCGAATCGCGACCCTTGAGGAAGACCATCCGGCGGGTCGCATCGACGAGCTCCGGGGCGCTGCCACCGGCCGCCAGGTAGACGCACACCTTCTTCGCCGCGCGCGTCCGATCGGCAGAAATATCGGCGAGGATCTCATCCACGGCCGGCGCGGCGCCGTCGGCATTCGTCGCCGGCTCGAGCACGTCAATGGTGCGGTCGGCCAGTGTGCCGCGCGCACGAGCCGATTCACGGAACATCGAATTGAACGAACATGCCTGTAGCAGGAGCCTCAAGCGCAGCCGATCGTCATCTACATGCTGCCAGAGAAAATGCAGCGCGTTGGCCGTGGTCAGCCCGTGCAGGGCAACGATGCCCGGCTGTCGCATCAAGAGCTCGCCGGCGCCAACAAACACGCCGTCCCATACCGACTGCGGCCCAATGCCGTGGGCGAGAGCGTCGGTAGCCACCAGCGCGGCCGCGGCGGTCGCGCCGTCGCGGAATGAGTCGAATAGCTGCTGGGGCACGGAATCGTCGGTCTTGCCGTCGAGCCAACTCGGCGGAATCCGGGCAACGAGGCCCTCATTTTCGCGCCACGGGCGATCGGCCTCCAGGTCGCTGGTGGACGGGTTCGGCTCGTTGGTGTGGGCCAACAGTGCGAAAGCGAGCGAGCGCAGCACCGGCTCGGCATGCTGCCAGCCGATAACCTGCAGCGTGCGCCACGCGTTGGCCAGATAGATTGCCTTGTGACCAATCGAACGGAAGTCGCGGGCCGCGTACCGAGCGAACTGGTTAAAGATCTCGGTCGCGCCTGCCATGCGCACGAGTCCGGCCGTTGCCGCGTCGGCCTTGTTGACATCCCAGGAGTCCATCGCCTCGGTAAACATGGCGGCCGCGCGCGGCGCATCGGGCACCAAATCCTCTTTTACCGCCTGCATGCGCCAGCCGCTCGTGCGCGCTTCATCGGCCTGCGCGGACTTAAAATAATCAAGTGCCCAGAAGATCGGCAGCCAGCGATCTTCGTCCGGTCCGGAAAGGCTGGCCAGATGACACGAATTGACGACCAGCACCGAGTGGAACTTGAAGCCGACCGACGGCCGCGGCTGTACGTTGCGCACGCCCGCCAGCAAGAGTGCGGCCAGCACTTTGCGATACGAGTGGCCGCGATGAATGCGATCGGCGATGTGTTCGAGCAGCCGCTGGCGCGGCGCTTCCTCGATGAGCCGCACGAGCGGTTCGATGGAGTCGTCGAACTTGACGAGCCGGGACGACAGGGCTGCCTCCTGGGCAGAGACGCGCGGCAGGCGGGCCAGGAATTCGAGCCCGCCGGCCATCGCGGCGACGCCCGCGCTAGAGGCTTGCAAGAACGTCCGACGAGTGGTCCGAGAAGAGTCCGTAGACATCGCTGGTCCTCTATTCGCAGAGTCGGTAAGGAGGAGGAGGCCCTACATTCATTTATGATACGCGCCAACGGGCACTGGGCCAACGGGGCTGGGTCAAGTGGTTGAATGCGTTTGAGAGTGGGAGCAATCGCGAAGTGGCGGACAATTTTCTACTAGATGTTAGAACGAGCCTTGGATTTTGTCGGAGGAAAGTGCGGCGGTAGCAATTTGAGCTGCTCGTTCCACCGTCTATGCGATAGCGTATCGATGTGATACACCGATGTCGACAGCCGACCGCCGTTTGACGGCTTCGGTCGCATCGACCGGACGCATCTGAGAAAAGGTTGGTTTGACGGCGCTCGTCGACATAAGTGTGCAGCCAATCTTCGAGCCGCCTAATTTCATAACTCATGTCGAAATTCAAAGATGATCCGCAGGGATGTTGATCTCATCGGTAAATTTTCCGTTCTTGACATAGTATGTCTTTGCAAAACGGAAGTACCTGAGGACGAGCTCGTCCACACTGAGACAGATCGCGGGGGCTTCCAGCGGCTCAGGTTCGCGTTGCGCAAGATACGCCGTAATCTTGCGCTTGTACTCTTCGTGGCTCTCGGGCGAGTCGTATTTCCCGAGATAATGAAATCGGCCGTTGATTTCAACGTACGCTTGGCCACTGTGCTTGTGGTGGCGGTACTTGGGCACTTTGACAGACATGTGATTGGCTCCTTACTATTGCAAACTTTTCGAGTACAACTACTCGGAAAATCGCGTTAAGGCGCCGCACTCACGAACGTCGTGAGGTATCACAAAGCTTTGATTCGGCAATAGTTACGGAAAGTCGGGCTGACAAGATTTGAACTTGCGGCCTCTGCGTCCCGAACGCAGCGCTCTACCAGGCTGAGCTACAGCCCGAAGGGGAATGACCTTTCGGGGGTCCCGACAATCTAGCAAGTTTATCAGAGCCATTTGCCGCTCACAAGAACCGCGGAAGTTCGGTAGTGGTGGCTTCTTGCCGCCAATTTTCAGAATGGCGGCTGGAAGCCAGTGCGAAGCGCTGGACTCCCATTTTCCAAAACACGCGTTGTCCGTTACGATTGCGGGTAGTAATTCTCTCTCCTGCTTCCCTGGCCGTGCTTGCACTCTTGTACGCTTATCTCACCATCAAAACGGGCAATCGCGCGGGGACCAATTTCACGTTGGACCCCAGCCGCGATACGTTGCTCGGCCGTGGGACCGATTGCCACATCTCGGTCCCCGATCCGATGTGCTCGCGAGTGCATGCCATCATAAGTTATGAGGACGATGGTTGGATCGTCCGCGATCAGCAGAGCCGCAATGGCACGTTGGTAAACGGACAAAAAATCGACGGCGACACCACGCTCGGCGACGATCATCAGGTTCAGATCGGTTCGTACCAATTTGACTTCCATCTTTCCGACGAACCCGCCACGGCCGACACCGACAATATCAGTCTCACGCAAACCATCGTGCAGGACATGCCGATCGCGGTGCAGCAAACGAACCAGGAAGTGCTTGCCGCGCTCCCCACGCCGGATCAGGTGCAGGAATTGGTGTTGCTCTATCAATTGAGCATTCATCTGTTGGGTTGCGACGACCCCGAGGAAGTCATCCGCATCGCGCTGGGATTACTGCGCGAGCGGACCAAGGCGGCGGTCGTGGGATTCTTGTGGGTCGATGACGAAGACCAATTGCAGCCCAAGTCGGTGATTCCCAAAGAGGCCACCGATTGCGTGCGGTTGAGCAAATCGCTCACCGAGTTGGTCATGCGGCAGGGCCACGCGATCTGGGTGGCGAATCAGTCGACGGCCAGTGGCAATAACCCCAAGAGCAGCGTCACGTTCGCCGACGCGGTGTGCGCTCCGCTGGTGCAAAAAAGCGAGGGCGGGGAACGGCGTACTATCGGGGCAATTCATGTTTATCTGCGCGACGGCAGGTTCCGGCAATCGGATTTCGATTTCGTGATCGCCGTGGCAAACTTGGCAACAATCTCCCTCGTGCGGGCTCGGTCACAGGTGAGCATGCGGAGCGATTTCCAGCGGCTCGTGAGTGCCTCGCCGGGATACGATGAGCTCGTTGGCGACAGCCGCCCGATGCAGGACCTTAAAACTAAAATCCAGCGGGTCGGGGCCGCGTCGGGATGCGTGCTGATTCGCGGCGAAAGCGGTTCGGGCAAGGAGTTGGTCGCGCGGGCGATCCATCGTTCCAGTCCCCGTGCCGACCGGCCGATGATGTCGGTCAATTGCGCGGCGATTCCCCATGATCTGATGGAAAGCCAATTGTTCGGTCACAAGGCGGGGGCTTTCACCAGCGCCGACCGTGATCACATCGGCTACTTTCAACAATGCGACCTGGGGACGTTGTTTCTCGATGAGATCGGCGAGTTATCGCTCGAAGGACAGGCCAAGCTGCTGCGCATTCTGGAGGGACACCCGTTTTTGCCAGTCGGTTCCAATCAGGAAGTGCAAGTCGACGTGCGGGTGCTCGCGGCGACGAACCAAGATTTGCAGACCTATGTCCGCGAGAAAAAATTCCGCGAGGATTTGTATTATCGCCTGAGCGTATTCGAGTTGTACGTGCCGCCGCTTCGCGACCGGGGCGACGATGTGGATTTGCTGATCAACTTTTTCCTCGATCATTACCGCAAACAGCGTGGCCGCACGCAATTGGAATTGAGCGAGGCCGCGCGGACCCGCTTGTTGGAATACCGCTGGCCCGGCAACGTGCGGCAACTTCGCAACGTGCTCGACAGCGCGGTGGTGCTTGCGGAGGATGACGGCATTCGGCCGCGTGACTTGGGGCTCCGCGACGGCGGGGGCGATGAACTTGATACGCTGGAAATCGACCGCTGGGAAAAGAAGCTGATTATCGAGGCCCTCAAGCGTACCGACGGCAATGTTCCCGAGGCGGCCAAGCTGCTCAACATTGGCCGGGCCACGCTTTATCGCAAGATCGAGATTTACGACATCCAGCGCTAATCCCGCCCGCACTTCGAAGTCCCATCATGCCGCACACGACTGCCGAACAACGCCGCGCTTTGCAGAGTCTCAGCCGCGAGGAACTCGCCGGACACCAGCTGGCGAAGCTCAACAAGTTGATGGCGGCGATTCTGCCGGTCAACGAGTTCTACGCGCAAAAGCTCGCCAATTTTCCGCGGGAGTTCTCATCGCTCGACAATCTCGCGGAGCTTCCGTTCACCACCAAGGAAGAACTTTCCGCCAAAGTGGGTTCACCACTCACGCCGGCGAATCTCACTTGGCCAGTCGAAAAGTATGTGCGCTATCACCAAACGTCGGGTACGCGCGGTCGGCCGCTGCCGGTGCTCGACACGGCCGACGATTGGCGGTGGTGGATCGACGGTTGGCAATATGTGCTCGACGCCGCGGGAGTGACCGCCGCCGATCGGGCGTTGCTTGCCTTTTCGTTTGGGCCGTTCATCGGTTTTTGGACTGCTCACGACGCGCTCGTCGAGCGCGGCGCGTTATTAATTCCCGGCGGGGGGATGAACTCGTTGGGCAGGCTCGATCTGCTCGAGCGCACCGGTGCGACGGTTTTACTATGCACGCCGACCTACGCGCTCCATTTGGCCGAGGTGGCAGCCGAGCACAAAATCGATCTCGCGGCACACTCGGCGATTCGCAAAATCATCGTCGCCGGTGAAGCAGGGGGGTCGATCCCCGCGACCCGAGCGCGAATCGAGAGTGCCTGGCAAGCCCGAGTCACCGACCACAGTGGTGCGAGCGAAGTCGGCCCGTGGGGCTTTGCCGATTCCGAGGCCCGGGGGTTGCACGTCTTGGAGAGCGAATTCATCGCCGAGTTTATCTCAGTCGACACGGGCGAAACCGCCGGGGCAGGGGAGTTGGCGCACTTGGTACTCACGTCACTGGGGCGTTACGGCATGCCGGTGATTCGCTACCGCACGGGCGATTTGGTGAGACCCACCTGGCCGACGGCTGGCCCCAGTCGTTTCGTCCTTCTCGAAGGGGGCGTGCTCGGCCGGGCCGACGATATGTTTGTCGTGCGTGGCGTGAATATTTTTCCCAGTTCGATCGAGCAAATCATGCACAGCTTTCCCGAAGTCGTGGAGTACCGCTTCACCATTCGTAAGCGAGGTGCGATGGACGAGATGGTGGTCGACGTGGAAGATCACCTCGAACAGCCCGCACGCATTGCCGAG
>JBGTEU010000311.1:0-1615 GCA_041747595.1 Bythopirellula sp. | reverse complement strand
GAAGCACCATCGCCGGAAGTTTTTGACATGATAACAACATCGTAAGCTTCGCGCACGGTTTGTGCCACTGCACCAATTCTGCTTGCGGGAAACCATTCGGGTCGTTAGTTTCGAGTGATGAGCACCGTCGGAAGATTTCTGCAATTCGCGGCCCTGGTTATCCTTCCCTTGGCGATGGTTGCCCAGCTCGGCAATCAAATCACGGCGAGCAAGATGCTGCAATTCATGCTCATGGGGGTCGGCCTGTTCCTGCTTGGCTATCTCATGCAGCGCTACAGCGGCACAAGCGAATAGCCGAACAGCTCTTCAGAAAACGCTGGACTATTCCCAGAGCAGCGCGGCGGTAGAGGTATCCGTCATGCGTTGTTCCCGCCTCGTGGGGTGGGGCAGGGGGGCGGCGACCTTCAATTCGGATTGCGAGAGATCCACGATCGACGAGTGCCCGGGGTCGAGCCGTAGCGTGCGATCCGCTCCCACGCGCTGAACAATCGGTTCAGTGTAGACGCCACTGCCGCGGCGGATCACGCGGGCCTCGGAGCCATCGCTGAGTTGCACGTGGCTCCCGATGGGAAACAAGGCGACGACATTGAGAAGTGCTCGCACGGCTTCGATGGAAATGCTGTGATTTTTCACCTGGCTGAGCAGGTAAACCACCACGTCGTAGGGAACAAACGCTGGACGCCCCCAAGTTTCTTCCGTGAGTGATACGTAAGCGTCCGCCACGTGCAGAATTTTGGCATAGGGGTGAATCGCCGCTTCTTTGAGTCCGCGGGGATAACCCGAGCCGTCGAGTTTTTCATGCACTTGTGCCGCGGCGATACGGACCCCATCGGGAAGCTGCTCCATTTTTTCGAGCATCTCGAACGTGTAGAGCGGATGTTGCATCATAAATTGGCGATCGCTTGTCGAAAGCGCGGTATTCTGCGCACGGATGTGTTCCTCGAGCCGATACATGCCCCAATCGTGAACCAAGCCGCACTCTCCGACTTCGCGGACCAACTCTTCGTCCCAACCCATTTCCATCGCAATTGCCATGGCGAGGACCGACATGCGGATCGCTCGTTCAGTGATTTCTGGATTGCGGCGGACCTCGGCAGACGTTGCGAGAGTTTGATCGCTGTCCTGCACCAACTCGGCCGTGGCCCCGTTGGCCACCGCGCGGACCGCTCGCGTGTCTTGTGACAATCCCGCGATGGCATGGCGGATCATCGTGTCCATCAGTTTCTTGGTCGTGGCAAACTGTTTGACCAAGCGGTCGCGTTGTTGGGAATCGTAGGGCGCACTCCCCATGCGCTTTTGACGTGATTTGAGCGGCGGCCCCAGGCTCTCGATGCTCAACGAAACCCGGCTAGCAAAAGTTGCGATTTGAGAATTCAATTCCTCGATGGAAGCTTGTCGCACGGCTTTCGGTTCCGCGGGGGCCGCAGAGCCGGGGGAGGTTTTCGGCACGGGCCGCGATACGCCGGGATCGCGTCTTGGCGGGGTCGAGAACATGCTCGCGGCATCTTCCGGATGCAAACTGACCGAGGTGATCCCCCGATCGAGCAAACGCTTCTTGATCGGTTCGGTGATCTCGGTAGCCGGTGCCAATAGCAGCAACCCGTCCTGGTCGAGG
>JBGTEU010000310.1:0-3336 GCA_041747595.1 Bythopirellula sp. | reverse complement strand
GCGCCGAGATTTGCGAAGCACCGGCAAGGCGGTTTCACGCTCGTGGAACTCTTGGTCGTGATCGCTATTATCGGCATCCTGGTCGCATTGCTGCTGCCGGCGATCCAGGCGGCCCGAGAAGCGGCGCGACGTGTGCAGTGTCAGAATACATTGCACAATTTGGCGCTGGGGGTTCTCAATTACGAAAGCCAGAAGAAAGCCTTGCCTCAAGCGCTCGATGCAGTCTCGGCCAATGGTAAGAGTGTCCCCCTCGCCCAAGTACAAAACGGGGGTGCGGTGCCAGGGGGAGGAGGATTAGTCGTCACCCGGCTTAGTTGGATCGTACGCATCTTGCCGTTCATCGAACAGGCGCAGCTTTACGACCAATTCAATATGAAGGCCAATGTCTCGACGCAGTCTAACCAGGAGACCGCGGCCGATGTCTCACGAGGTCCCCAATCGGCGCAGATCGATTTTCTCATGTGCCCGTCGGATGAAGCGCGGAACCGCTTTTTCCAGCACAATCTCTTTGCCGGGCCGCGGGCCTATGCCAAAGGGAATTTCGCGGCTTACGTTGCCCCCGAGCACCTCGAGTGCGTTCCGCTCGCCCGGGGGGCCATGATCCACGAGCCCCAGTCGTTGACTCGGATTGAAGACGGCACGAGCAACACTCTGATGATCGGGGAAGTGCGTACCCGAGAGGATATGCTCGATGTGCGTGGAGTCTGGGCTCTGGCTTGGCCTGGTGCCAGCATGCTAGCGCTCGATATGCACGGTGCCAGTGTTTTACAGCGTATCTGCCAGATTTCGACGCCTCCTGAATACCAACCGAATCCCATTTATAAAGACTACGTACTCACTCCCAATTCCGAGCGTAATGCGATAGGTGCTGACCTTGCTGACGACCTTTTCATATGCGATGCCAACACCACGGCCCCTAACTCGCGGGTGGATAGGATGCCCTGCAAGAACATTGGCGAAACGATTGCTGCGTCACGCAGCCAACACCCCGGCGGCGTGGATAGTTCGCATGTCGATGGCAGCTATCGTTGGATTGGCGACGATATCGATCCTGTCATCTACGGCAGTCTCGTTTGCGCGCATGACGGCATGACGCTTCAGGAATAACTAGAAAGTAGGAAGCATCCATGAAAGCAGTTCTCCCCGTGGCTGCCGTTGTTGGCGGCGTGATTCTGTTAATAGCCGGGTTTTTGTGGGGCAATCTCTTTCCTCCCGCGGCGGCTTGGTCTCCTGAAAAAAACACTCAGCTGACAAGCCTGGGGACCGAGCTCAAAGGCCTCGGCTTTAAGCTCGCCGAAGCCCAGGGCAATCCGCGAATGCACAGTGGACAAAATGCTGGCGAGCTCAAGGTGAAGCTCGACGAAGTTAAGAAAGAGTACGACACTCTTTACGCTGAGTTTGAGTCCGCCCGCGATTCACCCGCCAACACGGGCAATGCCCTAAAATGGGTGGGGATCATCATCACCGCAATTGGTGGGCTGTTTGTTTTCGCAGGTGGTCGCGAAGGCTAGATTCTGCGGCGCCTGCCGAGAAATCCCAGTGTAGCTAGACCGCTGATCGCTAGACAGAGCGCCGCCGGCTCGGGAATGGCCATGGCGGCAGAGAGCGACCCCGTGCCGTACTGTTCCTGCCAAAGCTCGAGATCGCCGCTCGAAAGCGGGTTGGGAGATTCGCCCCGCTGCCACAGCAAAAAATCACGGCCATCGACGTCGCCGTCTTCATCGAAATCGGCCGATTCGGGTTCCGGGGCCACCAACGTAAAACTCGTGCCGGCGTTGTTGACAAACGTGGCGGCTCCGGCGGTGAGCGCGTATTGGTCGAGATTGGTTGTACTGGCGGCACTGGCCGCACCCGTAAACTGCAGGGCCTGCAACGTCGTGCTGGGGAGTGCGATGGCCACGGGAGGGCCGAAATTGCCGTTCGAGTCGTTGTCGAAGGTTCCCGCTGTCGAGCCGGTGTAGGCCGAGCCACCCCAGCTGACGCTCCAATAAATCTGATTGCCGAAATCACTCATGAATCTGACCTGTCCTGCGGCCAAGTAACTCGAAGGAATCGGATCCATGAAAAAGTCAGGCACCAGGGTGATGTCCGTGTAATTGGCGAAATTGGGAGTTGCCAACAGAATCCGTCTGCCCGCCTGAGAATTCGGTACGTTTGTAGTCATGTCCTCCAACAGCACGGGGTTGGCGCCCGCCGCGTCAACGACTTCGACTTTCGCTGGCGCCACAAAATTCTGCCCCGCCGAGCGAGTGCGCAATTGGATGGCTTGGGCCGTGATGTCGCCGTTCACACCGCCGATGATCTGCTCGATCTGCATGAGGTGAAAAGTTGCATGAGCAGGCTCAACATCGAGACAGCAATTTATGATGAGGAGCGTGCAACCCGTGCGAATAAGTGTGTAGATCGATCTCATGCGATTGCCATTTTGTTTGGATTACGTCGGTCCGAGCGAGAATTCCACTAGCAACCGGCGGTGTCGTGAGGGGGGGCGTCAATATCCATGTAACGGCGCACGCAATTTCTTTCACTCGCGGTGAAATCGACGGAGACAACCGTCCCCCTCAGGCGTTTTTCTTCCGTTTTCGGCGGAAATTGGCTGCCAGACCGGCCTTGAAAAATGCGAAATCGCAAGCGAGCGGCATGCCGATCGCCGCAAGGGTAAACTTGATCGTCGCGAGGAGGCAGCCGTAGGGTAAACTCCTGGAAAAGGTTGAAAAATATCGACTCTACCCGTATTGGCCTGCTTGCCAATGAGGCACGCATAAATTGTAGGGTTACAAGGAACTACCATGAGATCACACACGCAAGAACTGTGGATGAACGTCCCCCACCGCCGCGCGATTGTCTCCATTCACGAAGACGTGGAACGAGTGGTCGCCCAAAGTGGTGTCCAAGAAGGGCTCGTCTTGGTCAATGCGATGCATATCACTGCCAGCGTGTTTATCAACGACAACGAGAGCGGCTTGCACCGGGATTACGACAAATGGCTTGAAGAGCTCGCCCCGTTCGATCCCTCGCCCGAACGCTACCACCACAACCGCACCGGCGAGGACAACGCCGACGCCCATCACAAGCGACAGATTATGGGCCGGGAAGTCGTGGTGGCGATCACCGGCGGTCGGCTGCACCTTGGCCCGTGGGAACACATTTTCTATTATGAATTTGACGGCCGACGCAAGAAACGCGTACTTGTCAAGGTGATTGGTGATTAGCAAAAAATGTGCGAATAACATATCCCCCTCCCTTGCAGGGAGGGGCTAGGGGAGGGTTGGTTAGCACTCGTGAACTGGCAAACTTTCCACTAACGGCATTTACCCGCCCCAAACCCCACCCCCG
>JBGTEU010000309.1:0-26371 GCA_041747595.1 Bythopirellula sp. | reverse complement strand
GCGAGCGACCGGCCAGCCAACATGCACGACGTGTTAAACGCCATCAAGAGATGGAAATGAATTCCTTCACTGACAGAACTTCGACGACAGCCGCGGCAGGCCATGCATCGCCGCTCTCAGTGCATGCCCTCACCGAATTTGAATTTTGCCCACGAGCCGGCATCGTCGCCGTCGAAAATGATTGGCAACAGGAGCCAGAACGCGATCGGATCAACCTTGGCTTCTATCTTCCCGTTGACTTTGCCGACTTAGAGCATCGCCTCAACGATTCCATGAATCACCTCTGGCGATGGGTGGCATGCGTCGTCGTTGCTTTGGTCGCAGCGATCGTCGCGTCATTGTGGCACCGCCCACTAATCGCACTTCTCGGTGTGCTCGCTTGCATTCCATCCTCCTTTCCACTTCGCAGCAGTATCGAAACGGTGCTACGACTGGTCGGACAGCGGCGCGAACTCCTTGCTTGGCAATCGCGAGAACTGCGATTTGATGCGGAGACGCCTCATCCGGTGGATTGGCGAGACATTCTAAGAAGCAGCTGGATGACGATCCGATGTCTCGAAGCGTATCAAGATGATCAACGTGGCCTCATCGGAAAACCGTGGTGTGTTATCCGTCATGGCTCCTTCACGATCCCCGTATGGAGATTCCCTCCGCACCCCGTCGCTGAGCCCCAGATCTATCCCCAACACCTTGTCCGCATGGCTGCCTATTGCCACTTGGTTACCGAGTGCGAGGGTCGTCAGTCTCCCTGCGGCGTAGTTCTCTTTGGCGACTCCTATCTTGGCACCACGTTACCCTTCCATTCCGTTGCGCAACAGCAATTGTGGGAAGCCTATGAAAATGCACGTGCAATCCTTGCCAATATTGACGCTGATGACCGCTGGAAGCCACCAGCGCCGAGCGCCAACCTATGCAGCGGATGTCCTTGTGGAGCACCACGTGCGTATCGGGAACTCCATACAGAGTTTCGTCGCAATGGTGAGTACATACCGGTTTACGGCTCAACCGCCGCCGACCAAAAGCTCTATCACAGCCCCTGCGGGGACAGGTTCGAGTGGAAACCACCGCACGAACGGGCGAAGAGCCTGGGCATTGTTTGACGCTCTCTCTCTAAAGGTTCGCATAGGTCGCATTGCAGCATGAAGCCCACAAAAATAGGACAATCTTGGGCGACACCTTTGTCAGGCCAACGCAATTCTCTGATAATGCGGCCAGCTAGGACGGGCCTGCGGCCGTCCCCACCTGGTTTTTTTGGCAGCATTTCACTGCTTGTGATTCCCGATGCACATAACACACGTCTACATCGATGGCTTTAAGCGCCTCATTGACTTTGACCTGACGCTGAACGAAAAGCTGAATGTTATCGTCGGCGACAACGACACTGGAAAAACGTCCGTACTGGAGGCGGTTAACCTTGTTCTCACCCGTCAATATGATGGACGTTTCGTCGAACATACGATCGACCCATACTTATTCAATGTAGCAAATGTGGCGGAGTACTTCGAAAAGCTTCGTGCCGGCGCGAATTCCTCCCCGCCGCGCATCCTGATCGAGGCGTATATCAACGACGATGGAAACAGTCCTGCCTTGGCGTGTCTCAAGGGCCGGAATAACACCAGGAACGAAGATTGCCCTGGATTGAAACTGGCCATCGAATTGGATGGCGATCATGTCGAGGCGTTGAAAGACTATGCCCGAGATGATTCTAACCCTGCTGTGTTGCCCGTCGAGTTCTATAAGTGTCACTGGAGATCGTTTGCTGATAACGGGATTGTGACCAGAAATCTTCCATTCAGGGCCAAGTCGATCGACACCAGTCTGCCACGCATTGTCCGTGGGCCGAATAAGTATGTGTCGCAACTGGTGGATGATGTACTGACCGACGAGCAGCGCCGTGAACTCTCGCTCGCTTACAAGAAACTACGGCACGGATTCGCACAGGAACGTGGAGTCGCAGCCATTAACGAGCACTTGAAGCAGCAGGGTAGTCCTGCAACCAACAAGAAGTTGACAGTCCAAGTGGACATGTCCTCGCGATCCACCTGGGACAGCGCGATTGCGGCACACTTGGACGACTTGCCATTCGATTGTGCAGGAAAGGGAGAGCAATGCCGCATCCAGATGCGTCTTGCCATTGCAGATTCGAAGCAATCGCGGGTGCTTCTCATCGAAGAGCCGGAGAATCATTTATCGCATTCGAATCTAAACATGCTCATGAACGATATCAGTCGTGACTGCGCGGATCGACAAGTCATCTTGACCACGCACAGCGCCTTCGTACTGAACAAGCTGGGAATCGACAACCTCAGGCTCATTTCGCATGACGGCCACACGGCAGCACTTACGGGTGTGACGCCGGATACCCAAGACTATTTCATGAAATTACCCGGGTATGACACGTTAAGGCTGATTCTTTCGAAGCGGTGCATTCTTGTCGAAGGGCCTTCGGACGAACTGGTTGTGCAACGGTCATACAAAGAATGTCACGGCAAACTACCGCTTGAGGATGGAGTGGATGTAATCTCGGTTGGTGCGCTTGCCTTCAAACGGTTCCTGGAGATTGCAACACTTCTGAAACTGAATGTACAGGTAGTGACCGACAACGACGGCAGCGTCGCGGCGTTGAAGTCCAAGTACAATCAATACATCAATGAAGCGAACTCCACGGTAAGGATATGCTACGACGAAGACGAAGAATGCAGAACGCTTGAACCACAGCTACTGAAGGCGAACTCTCTGCGTCTGCTGAACAATATTCTGGGGACGACGCATCCTGACAATGAAGCGTTAGTGCAGTTCATGGGACGGAACAAGACAGATTGCGCCCTTAAGTTGTTTGAGACAGATCAGAAGTGGGTTGCTCCCGGATACATTGCAAATGCCATCAAGTGAAAACCGGATTGTCATCGCTTGTGCCGGTTCCGGTAAGACGACCCGGCTTGTCAACGAGTCGCTCGCCGGCCGGGATCGCCGTATCGCGATCGTAACGTACACCAACAACAACATAAGGGAAATAACTAGACGATTCGGCGAGTTGAACTCTGGGGTGCCGAATCATGTTGACGTGGTGACATGGTTCGGATTTCTGCTGCGCGACTGTGCGCGTCCATACCAGCGATCAAAATACGCTGAGAAACGAATCGAGTCGTTACTGTTCGTAAACCAACAATCCGCAAAGGGTGTCGCAGAGACTGAAACCAGTCGCCACTACTTTGCAAATGGCGATTTGATCTATTCGGACAAGATTGCAAAATTTGTCGTCGAGTGCGAAGAGAAGTCACATCAGAGCGTGACCGCTCGGCTCCGACAAATTTATACGGACATATTCATCGACGAATTTCAAGACCTTGCTGGATGGGATCTTGACTTGATCAAGCTACTCTTGCAATCGGGGGTTCGCATCACGCTCGTAGGAGATCCACGACAACACATCTACAGCACGAATCCTTCACTCAAGAACAGACAGTATCTTGGCGTTAAGGTCATTGAGTTGCTGAGGAAATGGGAGCAGAGCGGATTGTGCAATATCGAGCCTCCCATGAAAGGCACCTACCGATGCAATCAGGCCATCTGTAATTTTGCAAATGCGCTATGGCCTGGAATGGACGCGATGGAACCGCTCAAGAGTGATGCGGTCGACCGGGCGGGGGTATTCCTCGTAACCGAGAATGCTGTGGAAGAGTACGTCCGACAATTGAATCCACAAGTTCTTCGCCATAGCAAGAGCGCGAAGTCATATGGTTGTAAGGCACTGAACTTCGGAATTGCGAAGGGTCTTGAGTTTGAGCGTGTGTTGATCGTTCCAACTTTACCAATCAAGAAGTATCTGGAATCGGGCGATCTAAAGCACTTGGAGAAATCGAAGGACAAATTGCATGTCGCAGTTACGCGCGCGCGGCACAGTGTGGCGTTCGCGTTTGACGGTCCATCACCCGTCGTCCCGAGACACTTCACTTGAAATCGTCTTCTGGCGTTGATCTCGGCTGAACCGCTCGCCCCGTCAGGAGATGGAAGTAGTGGGCGGAACTGTGTTCTGTGCATTCGCACGTCCTGGGCGCAGATCAGAACGTTGAATACATATGCTTCACTGGTCCCCACATCGAAGCGAGTGGGTACACGTTGTTGACGATACCCATCACCAACTTCAGCGCGTGGTCGTGTCTTTATCCCCACGATTTGAGAAATACCCTACAATTTTCTCTAGCCAGTTTGTCACGACTCGATTGATTCCACCGAGTCGCCGTCGCCGCCGAAACTCGTGGTGAATATCGTCGAGCGCATTGAGCCAGTCACGCGGGGAGGGGAAACGCCCTGCAGGGTCCAGGGCCAGCCCACGACACACGGTCTTGTCAATCAATCGCATGAGCCCACGTGGCACGCCCGTTTGCGATGCGGTACGGCTCGGAGGAGCTAGTTTCTCGGCGAAGACCTTGCGCATACTTCCGACGCCGGCCCGGCCACCGGCGCCGTCGTACGGAATTGTCAGAGTCATTAGCTCATACCAGACCACAGATAATGAAAATTGGTCGGCTCGGAAGTCGGGCGTGCAACTGGCGTCGAGCAACTCCGGGGGGGAGTAAACGCCGGAGGCCCCATCGCCCGTCCCTCTGCTCGACGTCCGCTGACCGAGCCACGCACTTCCGAAATCGATTGTGGCAAGACTCGTGCCTCCAGGTGACAGGATGAGATTCTCGGGTTTGATGTCTCCGTGGTGGACATCCCAAGACGAATGAAGTTGACACAGACCATGAGCTTGGCCACGGATGAGTCGGCAGGCGTTAAATACGCTTGGCCTTTCCGTCCTACCGTTTCGCACCTCGCGGAGATAGTCGGCCAGCGACTGCCCCGCCATCCACTCCGATACGATATAGACAGAATCTCCCTGGACTTGCGACGAAATTAAAAATGGCACGTTCGCATTGCGCGAATTCGCCAGCCGTTCGAGCACTCGCAGGTGCTGCTGCGTGTCTCGGGAGCGCGGCAACACGTGGATTGTCCGCTGACGCCCTTGAGGGCCAGCTTGTCTTTCGACTGCGCGCAGCCGAATCCGGTCGCCGCTCCCCAGCCGCTCCAGAATCTCATAACGTCGACCACCCACGATAAGCGTTTCAGGCATTCCGTTCATTCACCGACCCAACTGGCGGCTAGACCCACTCGGTTCCAGCTCGATCCAACATAAAGCAACTGGCCGTGGTAAGCGGAGCAAATGCAGCCGCCCCGCCCGGCAGTTATCAACACCCTCCTCCGACGAGACTGAAAGTGTCCCATTCTCGGAGGGCATTGATAACTACCGCCCACCCAACACCGGTCATTCGGAGCGCAATCGGTGATAACAGCGTGCAACGACTCTAACTCGCGCTTCACCGTCCGCCCCGCCATTCTACGATTTCCGGCCGTCGCGATGAACTATCGACTCGCCGTGAGATATCCCCACCCCGCTTGAGGCGTGCGCCTCAAGCCCCGGTGTCGACAGAACCCGTCCCTCCGTCTTCCCCACCACCTGCGATGCCAGGGTCGCGCCAGGCCCTCCGCCCCTCACTTCCACGCCACAACCTGGCACGACCCTGGCAGCGCTCCCCGCCACCGACTCCGGGACGGCTTCTGTTCGTTCTCTCTTTTTTTCCTTGCAAATCGGACCGCCCCCAGTTTGTGAACGGTCCAATTTGCAATGAAAAAAATGTCGCGGGTTGCTGACCAATTTGATGAACAAAGGGCGCTTGGCGATGGACCAAGCGCCCTCACAACAGAGAAGAGACAACATGGATACCAAATACAACGGATGGGCCAACTATGAAACCTGGTGTATCGCCTTGTGGCTAGGTAATGAAGAAAACAATTACCGCTTTTGGCGCGAGGCGGCCCAGCAAGCCGCCAAAGGCGCCCCCGACTCACCGCAGGTAAAAGAGGGCCTTTGGACAGCCGAGGAAGCCGCCATCAATCAACTTGCTGACCAACTCCACGTTCAAGTGCATGACTCCGAAAGGCTGAGAGATTCTGACTTTTGCATGGACATGCTCTTGGCCGCGCTGCGAGCCGTCGACTGGCGCGAAATCGCTGCCGATTTCTTGCACGATTTCTTGTCTCCGGTGAAACGGGACGCCTCGCCCGCACTGACTAAGGCTGACCAGCCTCGCTTTTCGCTAGGCAAAATCGCCTTGACTCCGGGCGCCCTCAAGACGCTCGCCAAAGGAGCCTTTCGCACCGCCCTAGAGCGGCACATCCGCGGAGATTGGGGATTGGTCGATGCCGATGATGCAGCAGAAAACGAACTCGCATTGCGCGAAGGCTTTCGACTGTTCTCGGTCTATGAGGATTCCGAAGGGGAGCGGTTCTGGGTCATCACCGAAGCGGACCGTTCCAGCACGACCATCCTGTTGCCTGACGAATACTAAACGAAAACCAAACTCTCGGCGGGCGGTCGCCCGCCGAGGCACATGGAGATGACAGTAATGACAAGAAGAATCCCCCTATTCCAAGTGATTTCCGGCGGGAAGCTTGCGCCGACTGCGCACGAACCGACCATCGGCAACTTTCGCAATCGTCCTCGTAGGACCGAATCGCAGCAACGACTTTTCGAGCGAGAAAGCCGGGGCCTGCCTCACAACGGATGGTCGAATTATCCAACGTGGCTGGTCTACTATTCCGTTGCGGGCGAGGATGTCATCTATCGCCATTGGCTCCGGGAGGCCGCCAGATTCCGTGAAGCCGCGGTCAATCAGAGTCAGTCTTGCAAACATGACGTGGCAGGACAAATCAAATACGCCACCCTGCTCAGCACTGAGTTGTGCAGAGCGTTCTACGGCACCCCCCTCGAATCCAAGTTTGGCGTGCATTCCGAACTACTGATGCTAGCGCTCGAAAAAGTGGATTGGCAAAACCTGGCCACCGAGCTGCGAAAGGAATCGGCGGAAGACTTCCCGCACACGGCGAAACAGCCCGTGCCGAACTCCCTCACGGACGGACGCATTCGCTTTCGAGCGGGCTATGTCACCGTCAGCCCCGGCGTTCTGAAGATCCTTTCCCACAAGGCCTTGGTCGACGCAGTGATTTGTCATCAACGCGGAGACTGGGGGCTCGTCGATGCCAAACAACTTGAGGCCAATGAGGCTGCTATGAACGGCAAGGGTTGCCTGGTGTCAGTGTATCGAACCCGTCCGCAAGTCGAGTATTGGCTTGTTACTGACAGCCACCGAGGTGAGACCACTGTTCGATTGCCGAGCGAATATTAATTGAGACGATGCGCCCGGCAGGTAAATCCCTGCCGGGCATGGAGGACATACGAAATATGAAGACCCGAGACCACACTTCAACATCAACGCACCAGCAACAATCAATGCCGCACAGCGACTCCGAGCATGGCTGGCCAGGCACCCCGCATCGCGACGGACGGCCGTCAACGGCAGCGAATGCGCCGCACCTTGTCCCCTTGCCGGTGGCCCCCAAGACCGCCAGCCCCGTTCCCTGGCTCACCAGCATTCATGCGACGCCCGGACGAGGCAATTACGGCGATGCCGCTTATCGCGGCAATTGTTCGGGGCTGCTCATTCGCGACTTGCTCCTGTATCACCGCCCCCGCCGAGTGCTCGACCCCATGACCGGCGGCGGCACTTGTCGCGACGTCTGCCAGGAATTGAAAATCGAATGTCACAGCCTCGATATTCGGTCGGGCGATGACGCGACTCGGTCGAGTGCCTTCAGGGACGCAGGGACGTTCGATTTTATTTGGCTCCATCCACCGTATTGGAAAATGCTTCGCTGGAGCGACGACCCTCGCTGCTTGGCAAACGCAGCAACGCTAACGGATTACCTGCGAGGGCTCCGCCAAGTCGTGCGAAATTGTGTGCGGGTGTTGCGGGCCAATGGTGTGCTGGCAATTCTCATGGGCGATTTGCGGGACCGGGGAGAATATCAAGCCCTCCCGTTTCGCACGATGAATATCGCCTACGCCGAGGGCTTAGTACTAGCAGCCCCGGAAATTATTCGCTTCAGGCACGGTGGATTATCGTCAGAACAGCAGGAATATCGATTTAGCTTTATCCCTCGACTGCACGACGTCTGTTTGCTTTTGAAACAGCCGCCGCCAGCACCCCAGGGGCGAAAATAATTCGCCGACCCGGGCCGGCCTGGCAGCAGCGGGCCGGCCTTTCGCACCTCCACGAATTTCGCGTCGCTAATTTGCGAAACTCGCCTTCCGACGCCCGCCGGAATTGCCCCGCCTCGATGACTTCGGTCGTCGAAATCATTTCCGACGGACTTTTCTCACGTACTCGCGCGGCGCGTGGCCCTACGTCACCGTAGGCCACCCCAAAATATTGTCCGGTCGCGCTAACTTGTTGCCTGCCAACACGCTGCGAATATCCCGAGCAATTTCCTCAGGCTCGCCGAAAGCCGGCCCACTCGGATTTTATTGTGGCCTGGAAAAACTCGTCTTGCCGAGCACGAAGAGAATATTCGCGGCGGTCTGATCGATAGGGTCAGCGCTCAACTGAATTCGCGATGCCTTTTCCGTGACCGCCTGCCGGGAGATTGCCACCAGCATGGTCTGACGCCTGCTGACACCGCGTCGGAAAATTAGCCATAGAAAACTATTTCTCAAAACTCAGGAGAAAATTCGATGGCTCTATCCGTCTGGGAATATATTCGCCGCCGCACCGCCGACGCCGTGCTCGCCGGGTGCCACGATGCGCTCGACATGATGGAAACGCAAGACCAGGGGGCAGCCATGTGGGCGGCGGCCAAGGCGCTGCGAAAGCAACTCAACGAAGCTCAGGCTCGGATCGCCCCTGCCAATGGTGGTAACGGCGGCCATGGAAGCCCCGCTCCCGCGGCCTCGCAAAACCATGCTCCACCAACTCCTGTCCGGGCTCCTTCCCCCTCGTCCATGACTTATTCCGCTTCGCCGACCCCTCCGCAACTTCCCCCGCAGCGCACGCCTTCGGCCCCGCCGGTCTCGGCGGCCACTCCGGCCGCGCCCACCGAAGAACGCCGCAAGGTGGGACGCCCGAGAAAGGAGGTGCACGGTTGATCGTCACCGACCGCGACCTCGAAATTGTCGTTGCCTTGGGAAGCTCTGTCCGCTGCATGACCCTCGTCCAAATCGCGACGGAGTGGTGGCCAGCTACGCTCTCGGGCTTCAAGAACGCTGCCAAGCGAGTCGCACAGCTTGTCGACGCCGACATGTTGCGTAGCGAAGTGGCGCTCGCCCATCCGCTACTGCTGCTGGACCAGCCGCTTTTCGCATGGCGACCAAAGGACGATGCACCTCCGCTAGCTCATCTCTCGTGGCGACTCCAATCGCGCTGGACCGCGCATCCCGTTCGCATCCGCGTCTACTACTGCTCTCCACGTGCCGCGACTCTGTTCGGAACCAGTGCACCTGGAAAGCTCAAGAATCTTTGCCAGCTCACTCACGACCTCCACGTCTCGCAGATCTACCTCACTTACCGTCGACGGTGGCCTGACCTCGCAGTGGATTGGGTCGGCGAAGAGAGTTACCGCGTCCACCATATCGGTGAGAAAGTGCCCGACGCACTTTTGTTGTCACAGGGAAATTCGTATCGAGCAGTCGAGTTTGGCGGTCGCTATCCGCCGACCCGCCTGGCATCCCTCCACGACGACTTCGCTCGTCATCAACTCCCCTATGAAATCTGGTGAACTCCAATGACTGAAATTACCGACCGCGACGTGGCCCTCCTCGACCATCTGCACCGCCACCGACTCGCCACGCGGGAGCAACTGCGCGCCCGTTTTTTTCCGCAAGCTACGCCAAGCGCCGTGAACAAAGTCGTCGTTCGGCTCAAGGGGACCGATCACCTCCGCGAATATCGTGTCGACAGCGGCTTTGCCTATTGCACGCTGGGACTCCGGGGCGCGCGACAACTTGGCGCCACGACGCGGACCGTCCGCCCCTTCACTGAGCAAACCCTCCCAGCCGCCTATGCTCACGCTTCCTTCTGTATGGGACGCCAACTACAGCCGCTGACGCCGATCGAGTTCCAGCAGGATTTCCCCTCCCTTTGTCCCCAACAGGCGGTCTCGGGCGGCTATTTCTACTATCCCGTGGCCGGCACCCATTGCCTCGCTACAACGCTCGTCGATCGGGGAAACTCCCTCCGCCATCTCTTCCGCAAGCTCGACCGAATGGTCGTCCGTCGCTATCGAATTCCCGAATTCTTGGCCCTGATTCACGAACGGCGATTCTGCATTACAATCTTGACTGGCTGGCCCGCGAAGCAGGATTACTTAGCTGCGGCTTTGCGCAAGAAGTCGTATGATCCCACTCGTGTGGAGGCCCATGTCGTGCCCCAACTTCAACTCTTTTTTCGAAGGATCTAGCCCATGCGACGTCGGGCGGCTCACAGCAGAGATACGCTGCAAGCTGACCGGCTCCCAACAACGGAACACATGGAGCTCAACTACCGTCCGGCGATGGCGCCCTCCCCGCTAGTCGCCACCGCAGTCGGTTTCGAGTTAGGCATCCTCGGCTTTCTTCTCTTCCTCGCCTTACTCACGCTGTCTTGGATTGCCCCCGCCCTCGGCTTCGGAGTTCTATTCGCTTGGACGATCCCGCTGTTGCTGCTTTGCGTTTCTCCGTTGGCAATAGCCGAGATCGACTTTGAAGCTGTAGGCACCCGCCAGGCCTGGGCGTTCTGGGGAATCGCGGCCATTCTGCTGATTGCCCTTGCGCAATTGGCATCCCTGGCGGCCGTTTACTTTCTGGTGCTGGGTGCCGCGCTGGCCTTCTCGGTATTGCTGGCCTTACTCATTGCCAAGCAAGCGGCTTACTGGATGACAGCTCACCCGCGCGTCGACTGGCGCGAAGTTCGCAAGTGGAGGAGCACCTGGTCGCAGCTCTTTCACCGTGACTTGCCGACGCATTGCCCCGAAATGCTCACCCTCCGTGCGGCACTTGTTGCCCTCCTCGTCCAATTCTACCTCGGTTACGAATTCTTCGCCTGGCGTACAGGGCAACCAGCTCCCGCCGATCAAGTTGCGGCGGCCGGTTGGCAGGTCATGGGCGTCCTCTTCCTGCCCCTTCCCATTTACTGGTTGATCTGGAACTTTAGCGGCGTCGTGCCGCGGTTACCAATTCGGGCGACTCTTCGCGCCACCCAGCTCGCGTTGCAGATTTGGTTCGCCTATCTTCCCATCGCCCATCCCCGTCCCGGCGTCTTTCTCCTCCCAACGAAGTGGCTCCGTAGCGGCTCCGTGAGACAGCTCTGCTTCTTTGCCGCTATTGGCGCGCTCACGGTCGCTGTGTTTCTGGTCTCCCATGCCCACCTCACCCCACCGAGTCAACAATTCCAAATCATTGCGAGCCCGCCGATCGAGTTCGACAACGAGGCCGACTGGACACTGCGTGGCATGCCGGTCGCCTTGGCTCTCACCATCCTCCTCCCTCCGCTGATCTTCACGTTGCTGTTATGGTTCCTCACAGGTAGTCTCCTAGCTCGCTATTGGTTGGCGCTGGAGTCCCCGGGGGCTTACGACCAATCGGCCAATAAGTCGGCTTGGGCGATTGCCGTGAATCGGATCATCAACTCCCGCGACGTCCGCGAGAAGAAACATATTCTGTTGGGGCGGGCCATCTTCGGCGACTACCCGGTCCTGCTCGATCGCGGCCTCCTCCATCAGCACGCTCACTTGATCGGCGATTCCGGCTCCCGCAAAACATCGCTGGGCATCGCTCCGACCATCGCGCAACTAATCGCCCCCAATAACGCCTCCGTCGTGGTGCTCGACCTGAAAGGGGACCCCGCCCTCTTCGAGACGGCACGCCTCGAAGCGGAGTCGGCCGGCGCTGAGTTTCGCTGGTTTACCCCCGAGCCCGATCACTCCAGCCACGTCTTCAACCCCTTAGAACAGAGCCACCTCGAACGCTTTACTCCCAGCCAACGGACGCAGTTCATTCTCGAAGCGCTGGCATTGAACTATGGTGACTCCTACGGCCGGGGCTATTTTTCCGCCGTAAGCGAGTCCGTGCTGTTGAATTTTCTGCGTCGCTTTCACGTCCGCAACTTCATCGAGCTGCACAAACTCGTTACCGACCGCCACGCCTACGCCGCCGTCGGCTTGCCCGACGAACCGAAAGACGCCCGGCACCTCTCGGCGCTCCTCGACCGGTTGACGTCCATCTCCAATCTCAATGTGACCCGGCAGTCGCTCGCCGACCGACCAGCCGTCGCCGCCGCCGCGATCGACATGGCTCAGTTGCTGGCGCGACCGCAAGTGGTCTACTTCAACCTCCGCTCGGCCGTGGGATCGATCACCTCCCCGGCGATCGCCAAGCTCGTGATGTATTCACTGTTCTCAGCGGCCGCCGACCGCCAACCCGACCAGACGCTCCAGGTTTACGTCGTCATCGATGAGTTTCAGCAAATCGTCTCCGAGAACATTCCCCTGGTGATGGAGCAAGCCCGCTCCAGCAAATTGACGTTCTTGATCGCGCACCAGAGCCTTGATCAGCTGGACCGCAAGGCGATTGACATTCGTAACACGGTCAGCGCTTGCACCGCCTTCAAACAATTTTTCCGCGCCTCGAACCCCGATACCATTAAGCATCTCGAAGCCATGGCCGGCGAAGGGGTCTTCGAATTGCTGACGTGGGATCAGTCGGTCGACGCAACGTTAGGCATTGACCACGACCAGAGCTTCTCCCCGCTGGTAGCCAAAGAGAACGTCGTCACGGTGACCGAGACCATCGCCTCGCGTCTGGAACGCAATACCATCATCGACGTGAGCGCGACCGCCAACACAAGCTTCATCATGGTCACCGAGGGGAGTGAGTTCACCCAGTTCAGCGGCTACGTCACGCCGATCGTCACCGACTACCACATCAGTCCTGACCAGTACGAACAGCGCAATTCAGCGTCTTGGCCTGCCGCCAACGAACAAACTGTTATCGTCGAGCGCCCCGCCAGCCCGCTGTCTATCGATAGTCCTTCCGCCACCGAAGTTTTCTCCGTCCTCGACGAACGCCCCCGAGCGCCGAGTGTTCCGGTCGACGCCCAAAATCGCGACCAACCTACATCCAACCTTCCGTCCCGCCCTGACTCTCAACCCACAGGTACATGAATGTCATGAGTAACCACGAACCGTTCGCAGCACCACCGGAACGACCCCCACGCCAGCCGTACGAAGACGGTCCCCTATCCGTCGGCGTCCGCTGGGCGAAAGCAGTGCAGTTCGGACTCGTCATCATTTGCCTTGTCATAACCGGACGGATGGTATTCGTCTTGTATTCGGGGCAACCCAACGCGGATGCCTCAGCACCGGCAGTCGCCAGCGTCTTACCGCTCAACACGCCGGAAGTTGAGCCGACCAAGGCCGAACGCGCGGAACGGGCCCACGGGCTGGAAGTCTCGGCGACCCTTCGGCAGGATTTTCTCAAGCTGGTCGACGAACTCAATGCCGACCTTGACGCCTGGCAGCGCGAACTCGACCGATGGGCTGCGGAGATCGAACCTCTCCTGAATAACACTGCCGGGCGGTCGCTAGCGACGGACGCGGTTTCGGCTCAGACGTTTCGTGCGATCTATGAACAGGATCGCCCCGGAGTCGCGCGACTCGATCAAATCCGAGTCGATATGCAAAAGGGCGTCGATCCTATCCGACTTGCGAGTCAAGACGAAGAGAGTGACCTCCGTCCGGACCAAGCGTTAGTCGACCGACTCATGGACTTCAAGCATGAGGCCAGCGAGGCGCTCCGGGCCTGGCGCGAGGGGCGGTCCGAACTGCTCGCCTTAGTTGCTCGGACGGGCAATCGCACGGGCGCCGGCGGTCCAACGCTTGCCGAGGCGATCGCCGCTGACCAACGAGTCGAGGAACGCCGTCGCGCCGAAAAGATTCGTCTGGCCGTTGAGCAAGCCCGCAACGAAGCTGCCGACAAACTAGCCGCAGCCGAGGCAGAGAAAATTCGCATTGAGGGCGAGGTGAAAGCTCGTGAAATTCTAACCGCAGCGGAGGCCGGTCGTCAGCAGCAGGAGCAAACGGCTCTTCGCCAACGTCAGGAAGCGGAACTGGTGGAGCGACGGGCGGCGCTTGAACAGGATCTCGCGGAAGTGAAACGCTATCTTGCCCCGTTCATCACGAAAGGCTACGCCCAGCCGAGTGGATATTTCTGCGCGCAGACCGCCGTTGCCGGACCCATGTCGTATTCGAAGATCGTCTCCGCCGGCGCCTTGAAGGAGACCCGCGATGGCATGCAACTGCTGGTCAACTACGCGACTCGCGGCAACGACCGCGACCGTGCCGGCTTCCCGACGTGCGACGGCAGCGAGTACCAGTGGGCCGAACTCAACAAGGAATACGTCCGCCGGGCCCAGGAACTCCTGACGCTCTACGGCGACTTGCTCGTCGAGCAAGGCTTGCTTTCGCATTAAGGTTTGCCAAGTGTCAGCAGAGTATGGCAGTGTGAATACGACTGTGCGAGATGATATGACGGTCGTGGAAATCAAAAGAGGATTGAGAGGGTGGGCGAACACCCCCTCAATCCAAGGACTACACGTTCAGCATTTGGGCGATAACGTCCGCCACAGTGCCAAGCACTGTGAGGATCAGCATTCCCAAAAGCGCGAACGAGATGTCCCTGGCGCGTGTGCCGTTCATAAATGAACGATACACGTCGCCGAGTGACGGAACCGGCTTCGTCCCCAGCAGGATCTCCACAGTCGCCCCTTGCTTGGGCTCTCCGGAGTAGATGGAGATCGAATCCGGCAGTTTCGTCTTCTCCAGTTGGTACAATCTGCCGTCGGCAGCTTGTACCATCACCAGATGGACGCGACGCACCGTCACTCTTCCGTTCTCGACATGGGTCACTTTGCAGTAGCTCTCGCTACCTGAAATGATGGCCATACACGTACCTCCCTTATTGCGGCCAATCCCTTGCAGGGACTGGCAGGTCAACTGACCACCCCACGGGATGGTCAATTGACAGGCGGGACGATGCTTCGAACCCGGTCGCCAAAAAGTACAGGCCCCCAAGGAGCCTGTACCCGGAATCAACGCCACAAAATCCGCCACGGCGGATGTGGACACGATCATCACATGAGAGGACACGCCTTCAGTCATAAATCGGTTGATCCCTGCGCCGTCGAATTGGGACTACTTCCCGACGGCTTGGAAGGAAACAGAGCCACGGCTCCGGCCACCTTTGTTTAATCTCTAGGTGACGAAGAGAAGGTTACGAGTCATGCGGTGCGTCGATTCCGGCTCACCGCTGCTTTAATTTTGCACCAGGTTGTCCGCACTCGTCAGACCAGTCTCGGTGCAGTCTCCCAACAAAACGTGTGGACGCTTGGGGCAAGTTCGCCCCCAGGCGGGCGCCGAGCCCCGGAGGAATCGGGTCGACAAAGGCCAGTGGGTGGGCTGGAGTTGACGGGAATGTGCTGGGGAAAGGGGCGTCGCCTTCGCCGACCTGTCAAACCGCGTGGCCAACGGCGGGGCGAGCCCCACGGGAAGACCGGTCGGCGAAGGCCAGGACGCCAGGGAAAAGTTGCGGCCGGTGGCCGCCTTCAACCGGCGGATTGACTGCTCGGGGTGCTTAAGGGGGGAGCCCCTTGGCGCCATAGCCAGCGCGGTACACTATCGCCCATGGTGGAGGACACTATCTCGCATGCGTACTGAGGGCCTGGTCCATGAAACTGCTGGTTGCGTTCAGCTTGGCGACACTCCTTGCGGCGCCCGCCGTAGGCGAGCACTTTACTGCACGGTTTCTCACAGATACCGGCCGCCCGTTCAAGGGAGAACGGCTGGTCTTCTCTCCCACGAGCTTCAATCTGGCCGCTCTGGTCGACGATGGGCAGATTCACGTCTTCCATGTCGCTACCGGTCGCGAAACCAAGAAGCTCCCTTTCCGTCCCATCGCCTTTGCGTTTACTCCTTCCGGCCATCAATTGCTGGCCGTTGGCGAACGGCTAAGCGTCCTGATGCCGGCCGATGATCGTCCAGCAATCGATGCGCCGTGGGCTCCGCCGCATGGCTATCTGGGAATCACGTTTGCGCAAGCATCGGGCAAGATTGTCATTGAAGCGATGGCGCCCAACGGCCCCGCCGCGCAATCGGGTGAGCTGCAAATTGGCGATGAAATCGTGGGCGTCGTTGTCGGCGGAGAAGTGGTATCGGTGCTGGGCCGCACCATTCCGGAGGACCTTCAGAAACTCGCCGGTCTAGCCGGCACCAACGTCACCTTGCGAATTATCCCTCACGGCACAGTGACTGCGAAATTAGTGACACTCCGGCGCGTTCTGGGAACGAAGCAAAACAACCAGATCACCTTTCAGCCGATGACGGCTCGGTCGTCTCCTTCTTCACTTGTGGTTCGCTACGGAGATAGCCTGCTGGTGCTCGACTCCACGGAAGCCACTCCCATCTCAGCGATCCAGCCAATCGACATTGGCCCGTTTGGATTTCAGACGTTCTCGTCCGATGGCAACCTTCTCGCCGTTGCGGCGCATCGCCGACAGAAGCCGGTTGGGGAACCCGAGCTAGCGCTCGAAGTCCATGATGTGGCTCGGCAAGAACGGTTGCTGTTTGCGCCGATCGATGCCTCCACCATCCTCGAACAACGCTTTACTGCCGATGGAAAGCGCATCTTGTTTGGAACCAAGGACCGTATCCTGGTTTATGACCTAGTGAAACGCGAGTTCGCGCCGCCAATCCTGGTAGGCTACGACCCGTCGCGGCATCGTCCGACAACTGAGCCGGAGAACGACGAAGAATTCTCCCCACTGAACACCGGGCTGGGCCTTTCCAACCTGAATCCTAGCATGGAACAGCAGGCCGCCGAAGCCGCAAAGCGGGGCGAGTACGCCCACCAACTACTGGCTTCGTTCGACGTGTCGCCTGACGGCAAGATGGTCGCGGTCGGCTCCTGCCACGGAGAATTGCGACTCTGGGCGACGACCGAGCACAAGCAACTGGCGAAGGTTGGTAAGCGAACGCTCGACCAAGAGCATGTCAAACCGGTGACCTTCAGCCCCGATGGCGAGTGGCTGGCTTACTACATCGACGGCACGCTTCACTGGCAAACGGTGAAGAGCATCTTAGCCGAGTAAGACAAATGTCCCGTACCAAGTAGCGGGCAGGATCGAAATTTATCCGTCGCCTACTGCTAACCAGCGTCTGCCTTTTTGGGCCTTTGACTCGAAAACGTGCAATAGCATGCCGTGTTAGACTCCGCGGTAATTGCAGCATCACGATGGGCGCAGCGAGCAATTGCAGCTTCGTACATCGATCCGGCGGTTGGAAGTGTTTACGGAAGTTCGTTTCTGGGGTTGCGACTGCCAAGTTTCATGGCTGACGCACTGAGAAGCACAGAATGCGAAGTTTTATCTACTTTGCGACCAGGGGCGTCGTAAATTTGGCATTCGTAGATGATGACCTGCGTTCGTCTGCTTCTCTGCAGATTAAGTGATCGGGAAGAAAGTCGCGCTCTATGTAACTAGCTTCACAGAACCTGGTGAACTGCCTAACGATATTAACTGTTGGTGGTCGCTCGTTCAAAGATACAGTCATTTGGCATGTTTGAGGCAAAATCATAATGTCATCACAAGATGAGAGTTCCAAGTGGGGTGCAGTTGACGCTCATTACCTAGTCGGCCTGAAAAGAGTTTTTGAGCGAAGGCAGAAGCGACAACAGCTACAGAAAACCTTGAGCCTGGTCGGTCTAGTATTAATTCTGGGATCGAGTGCCACTGCCACGTGGCTTTCGTCTGGTGGTTTTTCGACCTCAAGCACTGCCTTCACCTGCGCGGATCTACAGCAGAACATGAAGTCCTACCTAGAGGGCAAGCTTGACGAGCCAGCTCGACTTCGGTTCGAGGAACATCTCAAGACGTGCGAAAGGTGCCAAGAAGTCGTCAACAACTTACGAGTTGGCACTAATCCCAGGCTAGGCACGATAGCTTCTCTGCCCGTCGATTCGGATGAGTCACTACTTGCCGTCGGATATTGATCGCCATTGTATTCTGCGGTTGTGTGGTCGGCTTTACAAACGCCTTCATCCCACTCGTCCGAAGTAATTAGAGGCAAAGTCACAGCTTCAAAATTAGCTTCGGAGGTAAAGATGCGGAAGTCCATCTCTTTTCTGTGTGCTATCGCTTGGGTAGCCTGCGTGCAAACCAATATCACTTGGAGCCAGGCACCTATCGTTCAAGACGAGATTTATTGGGCCAATTCGCCACAGATGGCTCAATCGCATGCTCGCGATTCGCGACTGCCCATCTTAGCCTTTTTTACTTCCGAAAACTGCGGCTTCTGCCGCAAGATGGAGCACGAAGTTTGGAGCAATCGACGGATCATTGCTCAGGTCGAATCTGAGTTTATCCCACTCAAGGTTCAAGCAGAACAACATCGTCAGTTCGTACAGGCCGTAGGAATTCAAGCATTCCCCACAACGGTATTGTTTACCCCCGAAGGCAAGGTCATCGGCGGAGCCCCCGGCTTTCTGTCGGCAGCGCAAGTGGCAAGTCTCATGCGTACCGCTCGGCCTGCTCAATCAGGAACTCAACAATTGCAACCTGCCAGATAAGCGGGAGAGTACGGCTACCCAATCCCTGCGTTTTCATCCGTGGCGCGATGGCAGCCGCACAGATCCCGATCCTGGAGACGGCGGCTCTACTTCTGGGGGAAAGGTAAAGCAGCGATCTCTCAGGAGGTACGTTAAGCCGATGACCATCATGGGGAGGATGGGAACATCGACCGACGTGACAACGATGAATCCGCACCGCTGCCAGAAATAATTCCGCTGTATCTCGCTCACTGCAGGCCACCACATCACGCGTTGATAAACGACAACAGACAGGAGCAACGACGCGCCGATCACGCAGAGCAGTTTTCCCAAATGTAAGCGTAGGTCACTCGGCCTGGGGCTTGACCGAGTGACCAGCTCGACGAGCGGTCCTAAGACCACCAGCCAAGCGAGATGACAGCCCACAAGCGCCTGCAAAGGCGGCCCGCAGCCCCAGACTCCACATATCGAGTGGCCCCAATTGACCGGCAAGTTCGTAGTTGAGAGAGCCGCCAGTAGAGCACTCGCCCAGACAATTAAGGCCAGTCCTGACCGTAATGTGAACAGCTGACTCATAGCCGAGACTCGCGAACTCAGGTAGCGTGATAGAGAGTGTTAAGTCGCCAAGAATACTTACACCTTTCCAACGGGACCGCGGCGTCGGCGTTCCTTGCGTCCCGAACCCTGGAACTCGTCTGTCGCCTGTGTTTCCGAGGACAACGGGGTTACGGCGAGTCGTTTCTTTTCATCGTCCTTTTTGCCTGACCCAACGAGTTGCCAGGCGTCATCAGCTTGCTGGAGGTAAGAACTTGCCACACAGATCTCGTCTTCATCATCCTTGTCGTCGTCTTTCTTACCAGACTCGGCAAGCGACTTTGGACTGTCGTTGGCAGGGACTGACGAGAAACCTGCAACGCCCACCGACAGAGCGACAACAGCAATCATGGACCAGCGAACTCTCATGCGAAACTCCTTATTCAATGACGATGATTGATCTGACTCACATTACCGCGAACGTGAAAGCCACACTCGCAATCCTATCGTCGAGAGTCGCCTGCGTTCCGTGAAGTCGCGTACACTCGCAAGAAAACAGGCCTAAGCGAGGCAAGTGTGAGCCGCCTTACGCAGCGATCGTGGTCACAGTCCTACACTAAGAATGGAGGAAGCTCTCGTTCCCAGTGGCCCACAAATTCGGAGTAGACGAGATGTCATCGGAGCCTAATTTCGAACTGGAAGACTCAAACGCTTCAAGTGGTCATATCCCGTCGACACTTGATCCTGTTCGCGGAAATTTCTCTTGGAAACGCGTCCTGGCGGGCGTCTCACTCGTCGTGCTGGTGCTATTTCCAGCCATCCTTGTCGTAGAACTCACTGATACTTCTATTGGTGAGCAAGCATGCTGTGTCAGACAGAACGTAACTCTTGCTCAAACTGGCGATCATAGAGCAGCGCCATCGTTTGACCTTGCCAATTCGCTCGTTCCACGAGAGAAAATTTTTGCCGGCGGGCCACCCAAAGATGGAATTCCGGCTATGACCGAGCCGCGCATGGTATCGGCAGAAAAAGCGACCTATCTGTCTGGCCGTGATCGGGTCATCGGTGTGATGCAAGGAGAAGAGTCGCGGGCCTATCCGCTTAAAATCCTCAACTATCACGAAATCATAAACGATCGGCTAGGGAGCGTGCCAATCGCTATCACCTACTGCCCCTTGTGTGACTCAGCGGCCGTGTTTGATCGACGTTTCGATAACAAAGAACACGAATTTGGAGTTTCAGGCCTGCTATACAACAGCAATGTGCTCATGTACGACCGATCACCCGGAGTCGAAAGTCTATGGTCGCAGTTGATGGGCAAGGGAATTGCTGGCCCTGCCGCCCAAAAGTCTCTCACCACGTTGCCCTTGGAATTGACGAACTGGTCAGAGTGGAAAGCCAGATATCCCCAGAGTTTGGTGGTGTCTGATGAGACAGGCCACCAGCGCGATTACAACAGGGACCCCTATTCAGGATATTTTGAGCGAGCGGATTTGATGTTCCCCGCAGAGCCGGTGAGTGATCGGCTTCCCGTCAAAGAGCGAGTGCTCGGCGTCTGGGTGGGAGATTTATTCCGTGCTTACCCAGAGTCGGCTTTTGATCGACGGAAGACGAGGATTGAAGACGACTTCGGTGGTAAACGGTTCGTCTTAGAATTCGCCCCCGGGCCTAGAAGCATTCGGGTTGTCGAGGCCGACAAGGGTGTTGAGTGGATGTATTCGCTGTGGTTTGCATGGTATGCGATGCATCCAGAAACGGAGGTGTTTCAATGAGCCTCTCGGAGAAGTCAGTCGCGCGTATTATTGTAACCAGTGGTCTGCTCGGAGTGCTTTGCGGTGGTGCGGTGTTGGCCGGCACGATCCGTCACGATCGACCCGACACTCTCTACAAGAGTCTAGCTAATGGGGCAAGCTTTGCTCCCGTTGGAAAGTTTACAGGCAGTGAGGCGGGTGGTGGATTTCTTGCGTCAGGAACTTTGATCCGCGAGCAGTGGGTGCTCACAGCGGCCCATGTAGTGGACGGTGTCGACGGACTTGGTACTGGCCTGAGCAATTTGCGATTTCAACTAGACGGAGCCACGTTCGATGCCGATGAGTGGTTCGTACATCCCGAATGGGTTGCCTCGGGTGGGGAGAGCAACTTGTTCGCTGGCTGGGATTTGGCGCTGGTGCATCTTACGAATCCGGTGACAAACGTCGTTCCTGCGACACTGTTTACGGGCGTTAGCGAGTTGGGACAAACCGCGACCATTGTCGGCTTTGGCGCAACAGGTACCGGTCTTACGGGCGCGACCTCGAATACTGCCGGCACCAAGCGAGGAGGCAACAATGTTGTCGACATATCCGGTACTCAATCAACACCTGGGAGTACGGTATCCATTGGCAACAGCCGGATGCTCGCGATTGACTTCGACCAACCAGGGAATGTCGCGACTTCCACGCTCGGAGGTCAAATTCCGCTGGATTTAGAGTACCTGGTTGCCCCGGGGGACAGTGGCGGTGGGTTGTTCTTGGAGATCAACAACCAATTCGTGCTGGCCGGCGTCACCTCATTAACGTCGACGCTCGACGGCTCGGTGAACTCGGATTATGGGGATCGTGGTGCCTTCACCCGTGTTTCGCAATTCCTGCCCTGGATCGATGAAACGATCTTAGCGAATACACCGCAAGCGGAGCCAGTTCAGCCGGGAGATTTTGATTCGGATGGCGATGTTGATGGAACAGACTTCCTCACCTGGCAGCGCGGCTTTGGGAGCTTGTTTGATGAGAGCGATCTGGCCGATTGGCAAGCCAACTTCGGAGCAAGCGCTAGAGTTGGAAGTTCTCAAGCGACTTTTGCCGTGCCTGAGCCATGCCAGATGCCCTTGATTCTAGCTTGCTTTAGTGGGCTATTCGTATTTCATCGTGGCTGCAACCGTCTTTGGACATGGCAGGTTCGCGACAAAGATGATGAGGACATACACGTCATAAGCGAAGCGGAATATTACTGGTTCGTAGGGATTAGCGCCAGAAGCCAGTTGCAAAAAGGGAATAGCCTCGAATCCATCGGTCGGCGATATCGATTGGCAACTGAAGACGTGACTGCGGCGATGTGTTTCGCCGGTGGTTCTGATGTGCTAGTTCTGCACGCGCTCGTAGAAGAGTGGAGCTGGGCACGAATCAAGTCGCGACTCCATGTAGTTTGATGGCTTGCCCATTAGATCCGCGTCCCACACGAGACGCAGCAGCATCTGAGAAGATTGCTACCTTAGGGCGCGCTGTCAATGGGAGGCGTCACCGCTTCGGCTGCGGAGCCCTAGTTACGAACCTGGCAACATTTATCTGTGGTGCCGCAAATTCTGTAACTTAGGACTCCGAAAAAAAATTGAACTTGACGCAGTACAGACAGGTCTGTATACTTCACTTATGAAGAAGACCCTGGACTCTGACGCCCGACAGCGAATCCTTGCGACTGCGGATCGCCTATTTTATGCCGAAGGAATTAATTCCGTCGGTATCGACCGAATTATTGCCGAAGCCGAAGTAGCCAAGATGACGTTGTATAAGCATTTTCCTTCGAAAGACGACTTAGTCCTGGCGGTACTTAAATACCGCGACAACAAGGTCATGGAGTATTTCACCGAAACAATCGAACAGTCCGTCAAGAAAGGCAAGGATCCTCTGGCCGCCTTCTTCACGGCGTTGAAGAAGTGGTTTGCTAGCCCTACATTTCGCGGGTGCATTTTTATCAATACCGCGGCTGAAGTCGCGGACCCGCAGCACGCGGCAGCCGTGTTCTCAACGGCACATAAAGCACGTTTTCACGCGATGCTCAGCGATATTGTTCAAAGGTCGGTGGGTGACACAGGCAAACCGTTCGTGCCCGCGATAGCACTCCTCGTCGAAGGAGCGATCGTCGCAGCAGTCATGAATAGCACACCCAACCCGGCATTGGTGGCCAAGAATGCAGCCATGGAGTTAGTCGGCTTAGTTCACTGAGGGGGAGCAAATTTTTTTACGTGTTAAATATACAGACCTGTCTGTATTGTCGGTCGCTTCGGGGAATTGTTCCCCGGAGTTTAATTTCAGTTTCTTTATTGAAGGAGATGTCAAATGCAACGATTGAAGTCTATTAACCCACAGCAGGCTACAGGTCATGTGAAACAACTGTTGGACAACGTTCAACTGGCTTTTGGAGGTATCCCTAACACTGCCGCGGTCATGGCCAACTCGCCCGCGGTGCTCGAAAGCTATCTGGCATTTAGCCAGGCGATGAGACAAGCCGGCATCGGTGAGAAGCTGCATACGCAAGTGAAGCTAACCTCCAGTGAAGCGAATGCCTGCCAATACTGTGTATCGGCCGTTTCCGCGATCGCTGCCAGTTCCGGTCTGTCCGCCGATGAGATTCTGGCTGGCCGAACTTCCAGCAGTGAAGACCACAAGACAAACACTGCTCTCCAGTTTGCCCGTTCAATCGTCGAACACCGCGGCGACGTAAGCGACAAGGAACTGACTTCAGTTCGCGAAGCGGGATTCAACGATGAAGCAATCGTTGAGATCGTCGCCAGTGTCGTCCTGGGAACTTTTACTAATTTTCTCAACAAGGTGGCCGCCACGGAAATCGACTTTCCTGAAGCGCAGCCCGTCGAGAGTTGCACATCAGCCGCGTGTTCAGCCAGAGCACATTGAGTCATCTGCATGCGTTATGTGAATGCTGTGGGGCACCTGGCACTGTCCAAGTGCCCTACAGGTTCTCAATGCTGCAATCAAAGGAGGCACTATGTCATCGCCGTCAAACCTCAGCCCGCCGTTTACACTCGAAACCGCAGCAGCAAAGGTCCGTGCCGCCGAGGATGCCTGGAATAGTCGCGATCCTATGCGAGTGTCGCTCTCATATTCCGAAGATTCCGAATGGCGAAACCGAAGCGAATTCCTACAGGGTCGCGAAGCGATTCGCAAGTTTCTTGCGAACAAGTGGGATGCTGAGCTTGAGTATCGCCTCGTCAAATCCCTTTGGAGTTTTACAGACAACCGAATTGCAGTTCGTTTCCAGTATGAATATCACGATGCCAATTTGCGCTGGTATCGTGCCTACGGAAACGAATTCTGGGAGTTTGACGAAGTAGGGCTCATGCGCCGGCGGGAGGCCAGCATCAACGATGTCCCCATCGATGAGTGCGAGAGAAAGTTCCTCTGGCCTGCTCCGGGCCCGAGACCATTAGAAATTGCTGGAATTCCAACTATCAAATAAAGGAAGCAACCGGTGTCAGCATATCCGAGCGACATTGCTTTTTCCGAATCAGTGAAGGCGATTCAGAGCGCCAAGGGTTCCCGAGGCGGCTATGCAAAGGTCGAGCAAGGGCGCGGTTGGCAAACGCATATTACGCCGGAACTGGAAATGTTCCTGGCGCAGTTGGACATGTTCTATTTAGGTACAGCCAATGCACAGGGGCAACCCTACATTCAGTATCGGGGAGGCCCACCGGGATTTCTCAAGGTCCTGGATGAGAAGACCTTGGCATTCGCCGATTTTCAGGGAAACCGCCAATACATTACGCTTGGCAACCTGGCCGAGAACCCGAAGGCCTTCATCTTCTTGATGGACTACGCGAATAGCCGTCGCGTCAAGTTATGGGGGACGGCCCGCGCTATCGAAGGCGATAGGCAACTCCAGGATCAGCTAGGAGATTCCGCTTATCCAGGTCGAGTAGAGCGCGCCATCCTATTCACTGTAGAAGCCTGGGACGTGAATTGTCCCCAGCACATCCATAAGAGATTCTCGCAGATGCAGATTGCTCCCGTGATCGAAGAACTACAGGCAAAAGTCCGAAAGTTGGAGGCAAAACTTAAGCAAGCGGAATCGTTGAAAGTGTAAACTTGGATCAAATTGGGGAGCAGGCTTCAAATATTCTGGCAATCTCACGATTTCTGCAATAATTCTGCCCGGCTCTGGCTTTTAATGACATTGGGTCATAATACGAGCGCAAACATCTCCATCGGAACGTGTCGTTGGCTAATAGCCGGGATCAACGAGCCAATCGTTTTCTAGAGCACCTGAAGCCGCTTCAGGGAGCGCTGGAAGCCTATTGCCGGCGAAGTGTTTTTCGCTCCGCCGAAATTGAAGACGTGCTCCAGAATGCCGTCATGAAAGCGTACCGTGACTTCGACAAGTTTGCGGAAGGCTCGTGCTTTCGGGCCTGGATATTTAAGTACTTAACGTTAGAAATACTGGCCGGCAATCGGAGTGTGCGTCGCCACGCGCACGAGCAGTTGTCGGTAGAGCCTGCTGTCGATTCGGTTGAGGTGCTGTACCTTGGTTCTCCATCTCCCCAACAGCTCGCCGATGCTACTCAACTGACGCTGGAACATTGCGACGAAATACTCGCCTCCGCAATCTGGGAGCTACGCCCGCCAGAGCGATCGAGTCTACTCCTGCACGCCGTCGGCGAATTCAAGTATCGAGAGATCGCGGACATTCTTGACCTTCCAATCGGCACCGTCATGAGCCACCTGTCGCGAGCACGGCAGAGAATCCGCGGGCGGCTGGCAGAATGGTCGCGTGAGCATAACTTGCTTGCTCGACGAGGCACAGAGACCGCTTAACAGCGAGTCATTAGAAGAAGGAACGGACAACAACATGAATTGCACATCGGCAAGATCGAACTGGGAACTCTATCACGATTCCGAAGGGGACGCGCAGCTCTATCGCGAGGTGAACGATCATTTGGCGCGTTGTGCCGCCTGTCGAGAATGGTTTGACGAGCAGCAGACGTTTGAGGGCAACCTTACTGCCCGTCTTTGCGTCGCGCCACCATCGGCGGAATTATGGAATCGAATTGAGCATGCTCTGCCGAGTGCGACGTCGGAAAAGTCTACTTCTCGATTGTTTCACATATTGCGGTACGTGGCAGTCGCCGCGAGTCTTCTTGGAATTATTGCGGCATGGCAGTGGTCAACTGCACCTTTGAATGATTCGCCGCCTGACTTGGCGCACCTAGTCTCGGCCCATCACGAAGGGTTGGCTACGGGCAGCGACTCTTTGCAGTATGAGAGTGATTCGGATCTCGCCGTCGAGGCTTACCTCAAGAGCCGAGTCAGCTTTCCTGTACGCTGCCCCCCTCGGCAGAACGCGGGATTTGAGGTGCGTGGCGGCGGAGTCTTGACGATTCGAGACACTCCGGCGGCCTATGTCCACGGACTGGTCGAAGCGGAGAAAGTATCTGTGTTCATCTTTCCACGAGAACGGCTTACTCAGTTCGGATTGGAGCAAGACGCGTTTAAAGATTCGAAGGTCGTGCATCAGCGTATTGGATCGGTAGAAGTCGTTCTGTCAGCAGTTGATCAGAACATC
>JBGTEU010000308.1:0-5287 GCA_041747595.1 Bythopirellula sp. | reverse complement strand
CATGCTTGTCGTCTTGCCCGCTCCATTGGGGCCGATGTAGCCGAAGACCTCCCCTGGGTAGACTTCGAAGCTGATATCTTCGACGGCATGCGTCTTGCCAAAATAGCGGTGTAGATTTCGCAATTCGATCAGGGGGTGTCTGGCATGAATCACGTTACCACACTCCCCGCACGACGTGAAAACTGCTGTTCTCGGTGATCTCGTCCAAGCCGAGCGAAATTTCCATGCCACGGTCCGTGATCGCAATGTAACTCCCAGGCCCCCAACCCTTGGAGACCGCCGAGGTAATGGCCGACAACTGCGTTTCCATCAAGTTTTGCGAAAAGGGCATCAGGCCGACGCCGCCATACATGGGAAGCGTTTCGTACGTCCCCACGGGAAATTGCGGGGCATTGTTGGCCAACAGTGGCCTCAATACGAGCATCGCTTTGATCTGCGTGCTGGGGCTGAGTTCCACCGATTTTCCGTTGGCGATCTTTTCACTAACAAAAACATTGCCGGCATGATCCTCCACCACCAGAGTGAGGACATCGACTCCCAAGTTGTTTTTGGCAGTCAACCTTTCTTCGTCGCCCTCAAACGCGATTTCTTTCTTAGTTTCGCGACTCGTCACGGTGAGATACTGCGTGGGGGTTCGCGACGCGAGCCAACCGCGGGTAAGCTTCTGCTGGCCATCCCAAACTAAATCGCGGCGCTGACCAGCTATGCGCCGCTGTTCGCGATGATCACCCATCCGCATCGATGGCAGTATCGGATAGACGAGCGTGTCGGCGGGAAATTTAAGCCCCTCCGCAGGGGCCATCCCGGCGAAATAGGAAAGGCGCGTCCAGCTGGCCGCTGTATCGGATTCTTGATCGAGCAACGTAAAGCTTCGAGCTCTGACAAGCGTGCCCAAGCCTTCAGAAGTAAATGCATAGGTCAGCAACAAGAGTGTTGTCGCGGCCGCTGCCAGCGGAACCGTCACCAAGAGCAGCGGCAGTTTCTCGCGGCTCTTGAGCACAAAATAATTGAGCGGCCCGATCCCCAGCACAAAAAGTGACAGCAACACTTGGAAGGCGGTGACGGGAGCTGCCCCCACGTCGGGGATCAGGAAATCGTTGAAATTTTCGTTCCCCTTATCGGGGTCGGTCCCATGACGTTCCTCCCATGAGAGCCGATCTCCCAATAAAGATTGGGTGATATTCCAAGTAATTTCACGGGCATCACGGCGCGACATGCTCCATTCGACCGCTGCAAAGACGGTGACCGTGCCCATTCCTAGCGGCCGCACGGCAAACCATTGCCGTGAATCGACCGGTGTGTCTTGATCGACAGACTGTACTTCGTTCTCTGTCTCCAAGGCGGAATAAAGCTCGCTGTATTGAGCGAGGGCGTCTCCGGTGGTGTTGTCGACTTTGGGAAACCGCCAGCCCCGCTCGAGGATCATGCTCCCCTCAGTGACCGGCGTGTCGTTTTCGTTCTCAACATCCAAATAGCCTTCGACCTCAGGAACTTGCTCGTAGTTTTTCCCCACGGAACAGATCCACAGATTGCCACCCGCGCGGATCCACTTTAGCAATTCAGGGAAGCGCTCGGGATATCGCTCATGGACCGATCGCAGGTCTCCGGGCGTGGTGACAACGACATCAAACGTGGAATACTCGGTCCAACGCTCGAAGAGTTCTCCCGTGGGGGAATCAAAAACTTCGGCGGGTCCTCCGCGAATATCACGAAACAATCGCCAAGGAATCCGTTCCATGTCGTTGAGCAATAACGCCGTGTAGTTTTGCCCTCCTTGCGAAATCGCAAAAGGGAGCTGGTTCATGCTCAGTTCTTCGTCCTTGACACCATCCACCCATGTCTCGCAACCGATGCTGCGCCATTCGACAAATTGCGGTACGAGCATTTTCGTGCTCGCGGACAATTTACCCGCTGGCAGCTCAAAGTGCTTTTTCACGACAATCGAAGGCTGATCGTTTCGGAAATTGCCCGCAAAGAATCGAATCATAATCTGCCGGTCGGCGGTTTGCGGCGAGCGTGCCGACACCGTACAGGAGATCGGTCGATAGCCGTGAATCCCCGCCCAGGTCGTGTCGAGTCGTAAGTCGAGATCCGATTGCCGTGAGTATACCAGCGCACCCGATGGGGAAACCGGTAACTCCAAAAGCCCCCCGCTCGTGGCCTCGATTCTTGCTGGGCAACAGCAGGCAAGGACGATGACTGCGTACACCAAGGCACGCCCTCGCATCATTCGAGGTTGAAACCGCACGGAGGTCATCAATAAAATCGCTGAGTTTATCGAGTGGGAGGAATTGTTCCGGGAAGATACTGTTCGTCGGGACTGGCCTGCACGCCTCCTTGTCGAGTGTGTGCCGGCAGCGTCGAACTGCCGAGCAAGCGAGCCAACGCTGCAATCACCACATACATACAGCCATGCACGGCGACGATAACTGCCAAACTCGCCACGGCAACGCTCGTCGCAATCGCCCAATAGTCTCCTGCCACTGCTCGAACCAGAACCAGGCAAAACAACGCGGAGCAGGTGATCCCCACAAGGGTCATTCGTAATGTGAAGCGAGGAAGCAGCATAACAACCATTGTCGCAGACCCGCGGGTCACAGAGCAAGTGTCTGGTTAAGTGGCACGTTAAGAATCGGACTGGTCGCTTAAGCGACCACCCCATGCCCCTGGCCCTACACTTGGCACGCCGGTAGCATTAACAGCATGTTTTGGCAGACGCTGACAACCGGATTGAGGCATGACATTATGAGCGTCGGGGAAATGCGATCTCGCGCCGCGAGACGGCTTTGGACATTTGTATTTGCGGTCGGCTTGATATGCGAACTATGCCAACCCTTGGTGGCAGTGGATATCGTGGCCTACAGCGGCCAACCCTTTGGCGTTGCACGCGTGACCGTACCGGTATTTCGCGGCGAACCCGCCTTGCCCCTTAACGATGAACGGTTCACCGCGCTCGAGGCCAACGGGCGAGTGCTCTACCCCGTCGTCAAAGTCGAACCTGCGCGACAATTTTTGCGCGGCCTGTTGGGCGTCGAGACACCACGGCATGTGACGCTCTATTTTCTCTTCCGCGACGACCAACCTTTTGAGTTATCGGTTTACTCCCCCATCGAACAAGGGGTTCGTGTCACACCGCGAAAAAACGCCCAAGAGCACGGCCGGCTACTCGATGAGTGGTGGCAGCAAACAACGGAGCGGTGGAGTCGCCTGCAGCAAGACCCGCAGTTTCCGCCCATCGCCGAAAATTTTCTCGTAGCCATGTTCGCCCGGCGTCTTGATCGTGAGATACCCGAAGTCGGTGCCGGATTGCTCGGTTTACGGAAGAAAAAAATCTCGCCCCTCGAAGAACTGTTTGGCGGCGAGTCGGCCCAACTCGCCACACATCGCGAAATGCTAATGGACAGCACTAATTCAAAACAGCCGCAGCCTCTGCCAACACTACCCACTTGGTCAGAGCTGACGATTGATCCGACGGGGCTTGATGAAGTCGAAGTCGAACCCTTGGCCGAGCACGTCCCCGAGGAGTGTTTTTATCTGCGGTTCGGCAACTTTGTAAATTACTTTTGGTTCCGCGACCTGAGTAAGAAATGGGACGGCGACCTGCAGAACATGATTATCCGTCGGGGGATCAAACGGCTCGCCGCCAGCCGCATCGAGCAACAGCTCTCGCTTAAAGAAAACGCCCTCTCACGAATCCTCGGTCCGCAGTTCATCAGCGATGCGGCCTTGATCGGCCTTGATCCTTTCATGCAACAGGGGGCTTCGATCGGACTTCTGGTTCAGGCCCGCAATAACCAATTGCTCAGCCAGGATTTTATGCGGCAACGTCGTGCTGCTTTACAAATCTTTCCCGACGCCGTCGAATCCACCGAGCGAATCGCCGAGCAAGATGTCTCGCTGATTGCAAACCCCGACGGGAGTATTAGATCGTACTACGCCCAATCGGGCGACTTTCACTTGGTCACGACGTCGCGCAAAATCGCCGAGCGTTTTTTGCAAGCGAGCCAGGGCACCGGTTCGCTCGCCAATCTGCCAAGTTTTCGCAACGTCCGCAAGCATTTGCCCATTAAGCGTGAAGACACGGTATTTACATTTGTGTCGGAAAAGTTTTTTCAGAACCTGTGTACACCTGAATATTGGGTTGAAGCGCGACGAAGACGCCAAGCGATGCAGGAACCCTTGCTCGTGGAACTCGCTCAGTACGCCGCTCAATGCGAAGGCCTACCCGCCGTAACACCCGACGAACTTATTGACACGCAGATTTTACCGTCGGGATTTGGCGCTCGCGCAGACCAGAGCACAACCACCCCGACACCGTTGGGAACAATCGATTCCTTGCGTGGCGCGCCGGGATTCTTCAAACCGGTAGGCGATATGACCGTCGACAAATTCTCCTCCGCCGAGACTGCCGCCTATCAGAAATTTCTCGCCGATTTCGCCACCGAAGTCGGCCAACTACCACCGATTGCTTTCGCCGTACAGCGGGTGCCCAACGAGACCGGCGAAAATCGCACGTTGATGATCGACGTCCTCGCTGCGCCCCTCGGCTCAGTTAAGCTGGGGACGGTGATCGACTCGCTGGGCGATCCGGTTGATGAGCAACTGCAAAGCGTTGCCGGCAACGTCGCCTCGGCGGAAATTGTGCTCGATTTACCAGTGCCGTTAATCGGTGGCGAAAGCCAGCCGCACATGCTGTTTGGTGGCTTGCGAGACTTTCGTTCGCCACTCGCGGTCAGCCAAGGACGTGTCGTCCCCGGCGTGGAACGCAGCCAGCTGGTGCGCGGCTATCTCGGGGCGTGGCCCCGGCCAGGACTCTTGCGACTCTTACAAGGACCCGCCGAACCACCTGGTCCCGAGCCACAACTACTCGGCGAACAAATGTGGCACGCCCAGTCGGAGGAATTTCTCTTAATTTCGTTTAAGCCCGACGTGATCCAACAAGTGCAACCACAGTTGGCGTTTGAGCCCGCGGAACGGGCCGCGCAAGCGCGCGTTCATGTCGATGATCTCACGGGTAAGCAAATTGCTGATACGGTAAGTGCCGTTGGCTACATGCGGGCCCGGGAAACCTCGGTGGCACCGACCCGACTGATGAATTCTCTGGCGAATCTCTTGCAGGTACCCCGTCCGGAGTGTTTCAATCTGGCGGGGCGGCTACTGGATTGCACGTTTATTTGTCCGCTCGATGGCGAGTATCAATTGTTTGAATCCGAGGGAAGTTTGCCCGTTTGGTCATCAACGGCCGTGCCGGCCCAAAATCGCAATTTGCTAACCGAAGTTCCCGCCG
>JBGTEU010000307.1:0-2484 GCA_041747595.1 Bythopirellula sp. | reverse complement strand
AGGGATCCCATGTCCGCGGCGTCACCTACCACAGCCAATGACGTGACTTACGGCTCATGGTACTCACTCACAACGTCATGATTCTGTTATGCTGGTGACGTTTTCTACAGAGCCGGTCGGGAGTCTTTGATTGAAGGGACGCGAAACGGGACAGAACATCTTTCTTTGTCACCGCTAATGAACGCTCATCGGCGCTAATTGATTTCTATGAGCGCTCATGAGCGCGTAGGCTGGAACACGTTTTTAGAAAAAATGGCGGCAAGGATGTTGTAACGAATGCCACTGCAATGCCGGAACTGCGCACGGCTTGTTCCGGCCTACGATCTAATCAATCCTTATTAGCGCCGATGAGCATCTATTAGCGGTTCCGTCTTTCCTTCGTGTTCTCCGCGTGCGCTGCGTTTAAAAAATTCCGACAAGCGGCCAAAAATCGTTGTTGATAACCGCTTTTCATTCGCGATAATGGGGGGAAAAGCCGTTAGCTGTTAGCTATCAGCTATTAGCCATTAGGTTAGTGATCAGCCAAGGAGCCGAATGGCTATCGTTGCCGCTGCATTTTCAGAATCGCTTATGCAGCCCGGAAAAAAGTGCCTGCCAAGTTGACCGTCTTGACCGTGTTGACCAAGTTGGCCACCAAAAAACATGTTACAGCCTGAACAACCTGACTACCGTTCGCTCTCAAACGACAACGCGTACGCCGTCATCGTGCCGCTGCCCTCGTTGCAGAGAATCAAGAGCGGCTTGCCCGTGGGATTTTGTTCCGCGGGGACAAACAGCAAGCCCTCGGGGGCGAGGTCGCGGACACCGTTGGCTTCATGGGGTCGCAAATACTGCATGAACACGGGCGCAGCGGGATCAGAAATATCGTACAGCATCGCGCCCCCCGTGCGTTCCAGGCCAATCGCGGCGAGGCGTCGCCGCTGGAGTTCAAAGACAACGAGATTTTCTGGCTCGGGGCCCCGTTTGTTGCTCCGCTCATCCGGTAGGCTATCGGGTTTGCTGTTAACATTAAAAAGCTCGGGCGCAACCTGTGCGATTGTCTGCTCGAAATCGTTACCGCTGTCGAAGATCAATTTCAAGCCGTCGGGTGTTCGTCGCCAAATCGAGAACGACCGCGTGCCGAAGCAGACGAGTTGGTCCAAATCGCCGTCGCCATCCGTGTCACCTGCAAAACGTGAGACTTCCAGTCGGCCCAATTGGTCGTTACCCGTGAGCTGCCGCGCGGGATTGGAGGGATCGAGCTTAACTTGCGCCGCCGCGAGCTCCGCGACGGGGATCGCTTCGTGGAAATCGAAATAATCGCGGGGGTCCCCCTCGTTGGCCGTGACCAAGTAGTCGTGGTCCTCCTGCCGAAAGGTGGCGATGCCATCGGGTTGGTACATGCCCCAGATCGGCCAGTGGCGAATCCGCACGCCGCCGTCTTGGTCGCTGACGTCGAGCCCGGTGGTGGTTGAGTTGGAAATGAGTTTTGCTTCGCGAAAGCTTCCCAAGGCACGAAAGCTTTTTAGCCCCAGCGGATGAATTGCCGTGATCTGCCCACTTTCGAGATCGAGTTCCGCAATCGCGTTGTTTTCTTGGAGCGCAATCCAGGCGACTTGCGAATCCGCGCGGACGGCGATGTATTCCGGTTCCAAATCTTGGGCGACTGTGGCGATTCCTTGCGGATCGATCTTGCTTGGACCGAAAATATGCACCCCATCGGCAATCAACTTTTTGCGGTCGGCGTTGAACTTTGTGAATGTCGCTTCCCGAACGGCCGCGATGTTCCAATCGGTTTTTTTGGTGATGAGCGAAATCGATCCCTCGGGATCAAACGCATAATCGTCGGTCGGTTCTCCTTCGTTCGCGGCGAGCAGCGTGTTGCCGTCGGGCGTGAACACAATCATGTCGGGGAGAAACCCGGCAGGGTAATGGGCGATCTCGGTGAGTTTTTCGGCGTCGAAAAAAGTGATTCGTCCAGGCCGGCGTTTGTCATCCGCCGCCCAGGCAACCGCCAGAACTTCGCCAGAACACGCGACACTTGTGGCGTGAAAGCCGTTGGGAACCTTTAGCGAACCCAGTCGCGTGCCGTCGCTGACGGCAACCACGTCGACGCCGCCTTCCACGGTGACGAACAGCCGGCCCGTTGCGGCAGAAAACGCGGCGATCTCGCACGCGCCGCTCTTTGCCGCATAGCGCCATTGGACTTCGGTCGTCAACTCCCCGCTCTGAGCAAGGAAAACCTCCATGTTAACGACAAGCAACACGGCTCCTTGAATCACGCCCAGTAATGGAAAGCATCGCCGTGAAGAACCGAGTAAACATGAGGTGAACATCGAGGCAAGTTCCGTGCTGCAGGAGATCGAGAGATTAAACGCGATTCTTGTTCGCAAGAGCTGGTATGGCGATTGATTGTTAGGGAACCGTTAAGAAAGGGCTAAGTGTGAGTTAACGTTTGGTGAACTCTTCAAACAATGGTTGTCTCTTAACTTGCCATCGGTAAGA
>JBGTEU010000306.1:0-6391 GCA_041747595.1 Bythopirellula sp. | reverse complement strand
GGTGCGAATTGCACGACGCATATCGGTAGCGATGGTTGGCAGCAGCAAGGGGCAGCCGTCGAGTGATGCTGGAAATCGCGCGCGATATCGGTCGGCAAGGGCCGGGGCCGCGCAGAACGCAATGTCGCATTCGCCAAGCGGATGATTGTAGCAGCGTATTCCAATCGAGGAATGAATGGGCGTATCAGTCAAAATCGCATCGAATTTATGCCGCCCCAAACCACTGAGAAGCTCGTTGAGTTCGGCTTCGTGACAAATGAGTTGGACATGCTGAGGCATCTGCAGCACGGGTTCGAGCAAGCGGTAGGTAATCAATTTGGGTAGAAACGTGGGAATGCCGACGTGCAATCGGCCGGAGCGTTTCCCAGGCAGGCCGCGCAAGGTTCCCAAGAGTTCTCGGCCTAAGGTGAACATGTCATCGGCATAGTCGAAAACGGTCCGGCCGACGTCGGTGAGTACCAGGTTGCGACCCGAGCGATCGAATAGGCGATGGCCCAAGGATCGCTCGAGTTTTCGAATTTGCATACTGATGGTTGGCTGACTCAATTGCAGCCGATCGCATGCGCTGGCAATGCTACCATCGCGGGCGACCGCCCAGAAATAAAGCAAATGGGAATAATTGAGCTGTTGTAGGTTTTCCAGAAGGTGCGGTTTGCCGTTCGAATGAGGTGGAGAACAAACGGCTTGGTTCGAGGCAGGCGTCAATTCTTGCATCTTCAACCCAGGTTCTGTTTGAGGCGGGAAATCAAGTGCTAAGTAGCAACGGTAAGAATCTTTCCTCGGCCGCCTACTACCGCGATTTTTCATACGCGGGCCGGTGAATATTCTAGCGTCCACTACGCTAGTACTGAAGCCAAGAGCGATTTGTTCACCGAGAAATTTAAGATCGCGGAAAATCGAACTCAAGCATAGACAATGCCTATCATTTCGAGATTTTCTAAAAATTCAGGCTTGATACTTTAGCATCTATCATTCGAGTATTTCCGTAGAATGGCTTAAATCGCCGTTCCCGTTTTCGTTGCCGCACGGCCTCGGAACACTTCTAGTCAGATTGAGATCCCACCATGCTTAATAGCGTCTTACTTTATTTGGAGGGGGAACACCAAGCAGAAGCCGTTATTCGATTGGGTGTTTCGCTTGCCAAACGATCTAAAGCTCGGGTGCGAGGTGTGACTCTTGTGGATACGCGGTCGAATGACCATGCCTTGCAGATCGAATCAGCCGCTTATGCCAGTATGGTCAATGCCAACCACACAATGGCCGAGCTCCGACAGAATCGAGTTCGCTCCGATCTTACCCAGGCATGCCTCAAGGCGGGCGTGAACTTCGACGTTAGGAAGTTTTCAGGTAACCCCATGCAAGTCCTGCCGCAGGAATCACGATATCACGATCTTGTGGTCACCGCCGGCTTCGTGAGCGGCGACAACTTGGGTTTGACGTCGGTGGATTTGATCGATCTCATCGAGCGCGGCGTTCACCCCCTGTTGGTTTTACATCCTGCCCAGCGGGCCTTGGAGCGAGTGCTTTTGGTCTACGACGGCAGCGAGGCAACGGGACGCGCCATTCGATCGTATTTTAATCTAGGAATTCTCGGCAATGCGGAGCACCGGTTATTGGTCATCGCCGATAACGAAGATCAAGCGCTCGTTTCGCTTCGCGAAATGACTGAATACTGCGGTGCTCGCTGCCAATCACTTGAAACCGGGTATGTCGTTGGCAAAGTCCGTCGGGTGTTGCCCTCCTATGCCGAAAAATGGCAAGCAGACCTGGTCGTTCTTGGCAGCGGCAAGGGTAATCGATTTTTTCGACGGTTGTTTGGAGACGATTTTCTACGTTTCATGCAAAAGTCTACACGTGGAGTTCTCACTTTTGTTTAACTTCTTAATCAAGCGGCAGATGACGAACTCTCTAAGAAAGCGGCGTTAAAGAATCATGGAACACAGGAATTTTTGGCACGAAGTATTTTCATGGCACTCCTCGGTTACGCCCGGAATTAAGTGGCGGATTTTCGTGTTTGGCCTGCTCTCGACGGTGGTCTGGCTCGTCGGTTCGAATACCAATTGGATTCCGTACAGCGAGGTCGCGCCGTACGAATTGATTGGTGCGACACTCGCCGTCCTGCTCATGTTGCGAACCAATACCGGCTATGATCGCTGGTATGAAGGACGCAAACTGTGGGGAGGCATCGTCAACCAATCACGCAATCTTGCACAAATCGGCTTGGCCTACGGCCCGCGCGATCCCGAGTGGCGCAGAGAATTTGTCGGCTGGGTGGCCGCCTTTTCCCATGCCTGCAAGCATAGCTTGCGCGGACAGAGTTCCATGGAGGGCATGCGAATCGTGCTCGGACACGCCGACCTCGAAGCATTGGCTCGTGCTCAACACAAACCCCTCTACGTGTCACAACGCCTCGCGGACCTCCTCCGGCAAGCCTTGGAGGAGGGACAGATGGACCGTTTCGCCTTCATGCAGGCCGAACAACAACGCACGTCGTTGATCGATCACATCGGTGCATGTGAGCGAATCTTGAAGACCCCTTTGGCGAAAGCCCTCTCGGTGAAGATTCGCCGGTTCTTGTTCCTTTATTTGTTTGCGCTCCCCTTCGGAATATTTGACAAGGTCGACTTCATGACGCCGGTGATAGTCATGTTGGTCTCCTATCCACTACTGGCCCTCGATCAAATCAGCGTTGAACTCCAAAATCCCTTCTGGCTCAGCCGAGTGAGCCATTTACCCCTCGATGAAATCTGCCGCACGATTCAAACGAATTTACTGGCTTTGCTGGAAGGCGAATCCGAAGTGGAGGAAGATCTTATGGAACCAGCCATCCATTCCACTAAGATCGCGGTGTGATTGATAGAGGAGATAGTCAGTTCGTCTGCCGCTCGCTGAGCGGTACTGTCAAAGCGAAAGCATGGTGGGCGATGACCACCGGCCCGAGGCTGGCGTCGAGGGCGGGGAGTTCAGTTTGTGGATCGATCATAATGCTCCCCACGACTCCCACAAGCTCGCCTGGAGCGTGACTGGCATTGCCAATAAGAACTGGTAGCGGGGGGGCGATTTGCTCCGTGCCGAGCGACACAAAGGCAATCGTGCCGGCGTCGGTGGTTTGCAGACGCTCGACGCGGCCAAGCAGTACGATCCCTGGCGAGGGCCGCTTGTCGAATTGCCACCAACGCAGGGCGATTTGGGGCAGGTCGCGCGCGACGGTGGCTTCGCGGAGCGTCGACTCGAAGAGTTGCTTGGCAAGCAGGGCCTTGGTGGTTTCCTCCGGCGTGAGGCCAGGCTGGTTAAGGTAAGCACTCTTATCGGCCAACCGGGCAAGCGCCATGTACGCTTGTCCCATTTGAGCGACGGATGCTTTGGAACTGAGATCACCCGTCGCGAGTTGTGGGGCCTCTTGCTCTGCGGCAGCAAGTAGCTCGGCAAATTCCGTGGGATTCACGCGAGCAAACGTGGGGCCCCGATAAACCGGTTCTTCTGCCGAGGCACGGGCGACCGCGGGATCATCCCGCAACAATGGTTCGGCATTCCCTAATTCCGAAGTGCCGTCGAATTCGGCATCGCTTTCATTCGTCGTCAGAGCACCGGTGCTTTCGGCGGTGTCATCTGGTTCGAGCTGCTCGGCGAGTTGGGTCGGTATATCGCGGTCGTCAATCTCGGCAAACGAAGCCGGCAGCATAAACGATGGAATGTATTCGGCAACGTGCAAAACATCTCCCTCGGGACCGCGGAGCCAGAGCAACACGTACAATCCCAGCGGAATGCCAACGACGCCGAGGCCCGCACTGGCCAGGGTTCGCAACGCGCTGCGTTTTCGTTTCTTGGGGGTTACCGAATCGGTACGAACGCTGATCGGCCCTGCTTCGATCGGCGCTTCTTCCTCATCACGGACGACGTTGGTAATCGTTTGATCGGTGGTGAATTTGACGGTCGGTTCCTCGGCAGGTGCATACGCCTCTTCAGGGGACCACTCCTCACCGGGCGGTGACGGAGGATAACTTGACTCAGGAATCAAGTCGGCGTCTGCAACCGCAAAATCTTCAAGCTCGGGGGCCGGCTCAGCTTTCGTCGACGCGGCTTCCGAAAAAATCGGTGACGCTTTTGTGTGGGAACCCTCGTCATCAACGTCAGCGGCGATCGCCCGCTTAAGCCGCGCTTCCCAGTCAGAAAGCGTCGCACTCACCGGCAACTCCTCCCGCCCCGGCGTTTCTTCTACGGTTTCACCATCTCTTGCGGTTTCGCGCTCAAACGGCTCCACAGAAGATTCTTCCGCGGCCAACGTGTCAGCAACGCTTTCCACCCCGGGTTCCAACGGCGGCAAGATCTCGGCCGAGGGAATCGAGAACTGCACCGTCTCCATCAGCAGGAATTCTTCGTGGCAGCGCGGACAGCGTGCGCGGTCACTGAGCGTGGCTTCCTCGGGCAAAGCAAGCTGTGTGGTGCATCCGGGGCAAGTGGCGAGTTTTGCCATATAAGGAGAAGTCTCGGCATTTCGGCGGGGTGAGTCGTTTAACTCGATTTTACTGTATCCCCCTCGCGGCAACACCACCGTTATCTCACCGGAGGTTTTGGATCGAAGATAAAAGGCCGGTTCAATCGACAAACCGGGGTGATTGTAGCGATTGCGTGGCGTAAGCAACCGTTAGCGAGAAGGTTTTTATGTCCGTCAGAACTTTATAAATATTCAACCCTTCCCGCTATTTCCTCAACTTCGAGAACCTCCCATATCAATTCTAAAGATCGAATCATACGGCCAATGTTTTCATTGCCTTGGAAGCGATAGGCAATTCTATTGTGCAAGCCTCCGTGACTCGCGACTACCAAAAAATCTGCGTCGAAGGTGACGATGACGCGGCCTTGAGTTTGTGCAAATGCCAGTTGCTGGTGATCAGGTGCTCCCGCGAGTCCCGCTTCCAGGGTTGTGGTGACATCGATGCTTCGCCGCCGCAAGCCTTCTGCAATTGCCGGATCGACGTGTTCGTCAAGATGAAAACGAATCGTCCGTGGCATGTGATTGCTGAAGCTCTTTGAGTTTTTCGGCGATGAGTGAAGGTTGCGAACGCTTCATTCCTTCATACTGCAGGCGTTGACGCTGCATATCACTGAGCAACTCTTCACGATGTGCCCAAAAGTAAGAAAGGGCCGCATAGACGTCCGCCATGGAAAGTTGTGGAAATGAAGTTACGATTTCATCAGGACTCTTTCCCTCAACTTCATGCCAGAAATAGATGTCTTGGACGCGTATCCGTGTGCCCGCGATACGGGGTTTACCTCCCAATGTGTCTGGTGTGCAAACGATCCGCTCAGGGTCGTTGGCGAATGAATCAGATTGAGAGGTTGTTTGTGTTTCCATAAATCTATTATACCAGCGCCAGATTTTGACGGAATCGCAGAAGAGAAAATCTTGGGCGAACCGGTTTCTTCATGCCGCAAGCACCTGCAAAATGCCCCGGCAAAAATCGGGGAGATCGTCGGGCTTGCGGCTGGAGACGAAATGCCGGTCGATGACCACCGGTGCGTCTTCCCAAATCGCACCGGCATTCACAAGATCGTCCTTGATGCCCGGCGAGCCCGTGACGCGCACGCCGCGATAGACGCCGGCCGAGATGGGAATCCAACCCCCATGGCACACCGCGGCGATCAGCTTTTTCGAGTCGTGAAATGCGCGAACGATATCGAGGACTTGCGGATCGCGGCGGAGTTTATCGGGCATAAAACCGCCGGGAACGATAAGCCCCGCAAAATCGCTCGCCTTAACGTCACGAATCGCCGCATCCGAGACGCAGGGATAACCGTGCTTGCCTGCATAGGTGACGCCCGCTTCCGGTCCCGCGAGCACCACTTCGGCCCCCGCTTCGATCAGGCGCAACTTGGGATACCACACTTCGAGATCTTCGTAGATCTCGCCGACGAACATAAGAATGCGTTTGCCTTGAAGTGGTTGGTCCATGATTGTCGTCCTCAAATTCACTTGCCAATAAATCGTGTCATGAGATTGGGTAGATCCGCGTGAAATTGCATGGGCTTTTCCGTCGCCGGATGGGTGAAACCGAGCGACGTCGCGTGCAGCGCGAGTCGAGTCTTGGGCCAGCGCTCGTGCCGGGCGAGTTTGTGATTGTACCGGCGATCGCCCAGCACGGGATGGCCGTGGTCGGCGAAATGGACGCGAATTTGATTTCGTCGACCCGTTTCCAATCGCACTTCCACCACGGTCGTGTCGGACAGGACTTTGCGAGTTTGATAATGCGTGATGGCCAATTCCCCCTGCCCCGGTTCGCGCGTGGAAAATTGGTCGAGGTTATCACCCGTCACCAAATAAGAGCGGAATGTCCCCTCGGCGGGTTTCAAATGCCCCGTGACGATCGCCACGTACACCCGCTCGGGCTTG
>JBGTEU010000305.1:0-7453 GCA_041747595.1 Bythopirellula sp. | reverse complement strand
GGCTAGCAATGAACGCTGTACCGCATCAACTTCCAAGGTAGTTGAACATCGTTAGCTGACTGACTCCCGATGCTTCGCTGATCTCTGGCACAGGTAGGCTTTGCCATGATTGTTCACAGCAGGCGATTCGTCCAAATCAGCAAATGCGTAGTTAAAATCGCGCCTTGGAAAATACTGTAAAAAACGCTATACCCAATGCTACCTCCCCGTGTCTTCTCCCTCCAACTTTACCCCTCCTGTTAAGGTGCTTCACGATGGCAACTCGGCTTGGCGTGTCTCGACTGTTATTCGTATTGGCGGTTTGTGTTCTCGCGGACGCGGCGCGCGGCGAAGGCCCTTGGCCGCAATGGCGAGGTCCCAACCGTGATGACGTTACAACCGAAGCGGGTCTCATTCAAGAATTTGGTTCCGACGATCCCCAGCGAGTCTGGCTGTTTGAAAATTGCGGCTCGGGTTATTCCGGCCCGGCCATCGTGGGAAATCGGCTTTACATCTTGGGTGCCCGTGAAGGGAGCGATCTGCTCCTGTGCCTGGACGCCGCCAGTGGTAGGGAACTGTGGGCGGCTCCCTTGGGCGACACCTTGAAAAACGATTGGGGCGACGGGCCGCGGTCGACCCCCACCGTTGACGGCGATTTTATCTACGCGCTCACCGGGATGGGAAATCTCGTTTGCGTAAAGAACGACGGGACGCTTATTTGGACAAAGTCGATGGAAGAGCTGGGTGGGAAAATTCCCGTCTGGGGGTACACCGAATCACCGCTTGTGCTCGGGGATAAAGTGTATTGCACGCCCGGCGAAGCCGAGGGCGCGATCGCGGCGTTTGATAAGGAGTCTGGCGATCTCTTGTGGCGGACCGAAGATCTCGCCGACGTGGCCCACTATTCGTCGATCGTGCCGATGGAGCACGACGGCAAAACCCTCCTCGTGCAACTGCTGTTCAAGGAAGTGGTGGGCGTGGATCCCGACGATGGCACGGTGCTGTGGACCGTGCCGTTCCCCGGCAGTGTGGCCGTCATCCCCACGGCCATTGTTTCGGGCAACATGGTTTACGTTACGGCCGGCTACGGGGCGGGTTGCATGATGGTCAAGCTCACTGGCGATGGTTCCCAAGTCGAGGCGGAGGTGGTTTACGAGAACAAGAACATGACCAACCACCATGGCGGCGTGATTTTGATCGACGGCCACCTGTATGGCTATTCCGACGGCAAGGGGTGGGTCTGTCAGAATCTTGAGTCGGGCGACCTGGTGTGGCGTGAACGCGAAGCACTCGGCAAAGGGGCCATCGCGTACGCCGACGGGCGCTTTTATTGTTTGAGCGAAGACACCGGCGAGCTAGTATTGATCGCCGCGAGCAGCGAAGGTTGGGAGGAGCATGGCCGGTACACGCTCGACCCCCAAACGGAGATCCGCAGTGGTAGAGGAAAGGTTTGGACCCACCCGGTCATCGCCGACGGCAAGCTTTACCTCCGCGATCAGGATTTGCTTTTCTCGTTCGACGTGAAAGCGAAGTAGCGGTAAGAGTGAACCGCTGATTGACGAGAAGGCACGCTAACGGGATTGATAAGGAGACCGTTTGACCGTTGAACAGCATCGGGTCGTTCAGCCCGCCATATCGTAACGATAGCGCCGCGGAGTTTTGCCGACCCATTTTACGAAGAATTGAATGAAATAGCCCGTCGTCTTGAAGCCAGCCACCTTCGCGCATTTCGAAATCGGGTACGTCGTCTCAACCAATAACCGCTTGGCACTTTTGAGCCGTGCGAGCTGGATCTCTTCATGGACCGAGCGGCCGAGCGAATCGCGGAAACGCTTTTCCAACGCCCGTCGCGACAAAGCTGCCTCGCGGACTACGTGATCCACGGAGATCGTCTTGCCGTTGGTGCGGCGGATAAATTGGATCGCTGTTACCAGTTGGGCGTCGTCGATGGCCACGGTATCGGTAGAACGTCGGGAAACGACGCTCATCGCCTCGATGAGGATCCGCCGAGGTTTGCGGATCTTCTTTTTCATCAAATTGTCGAGCAATTCCGCGGCGCGAAAGCCCGCGCAAAAAGCGTTGAGAGAGACACTCGACAGTGATGGGTCCGATAATTCGCAAAAGACTTCGTCGTTATCAACGCCCACGACTGCAACGTCGTCGGGCACGCGGCGTTCCGCCAATACACAGGCCTCCAGAACCTCGCGGCCCCGATCGTCGTCGCAGGCAAAGATACCGATGGGCGAAGGGAGCTCTGAAATCCATCGTGCCAGGAAGGACTGCTCCCGTTCCCATTTGCGGTCCGCGGCGCGCGAGGGTTGGCGATAGATATGAGGTTGATACCCACGCTCGGCGAGTATGTTGTAAAACGCCAATTCACGGCGTTTGGCCCAGGCGCGATCATCACTGCCGACGAAAGCAAAGTTTTCAAGCCCGCATTCGAACAGATGTTCCGCCGCCAGCTTAGCGACGTCTTCCGCGTTGGAACTGATTTCCGAAAGCTGCGAGAGTGGATTGTTGGCGAGCATTTGCTCGTCGTTGAGTCCCAGTGCGATCGTGGGCACGCCGGCTCGCAAGATCGCCTTGGCGGATTTTTCATCGGGAATCCGCGCGATAATTCCCGTTCCTCCCCATTGCTTAATGTGGGGTACGGCTTGTTTGAAGTCGCCCGGGGAAATGTGAAAACACCAAGGGCCATTCAAACTCGAATAGCGAGCGATGCCGCGCAAAAGCTCGCGGCCAATGCCCCGAGAGGTTTCAACAAGGAGTGCAACTTTGGGGACATCACGCATTTGAGTGGAATCAATCCGATTAAGCGGTGCCACGTATTTCGTACAGTTTCCTATAGAATATGTTAACCCATTGGTCCAACGACTTCAATTCCAGAACAAATACTTGAATTATGGTTGCTTCAACTTCGGCTTGAGAACCACGCGAACGGGGGTTCCCAAACGCGGGATTTTTTCGGTGTTAGCTTCGAACATCAAACCGTCATTGACTTGGCTGCTTTCCACGGGGATATCAAGCATCGCCGTGGAAAAATTGGAAACGCAAATGAGATCGCCGGCCTCGGCCTTGTAATATTCTTTGCCCGTTTCTTCGTCTTGCCAAAAGCCACTGCCGGCAAACACCCACGGATGCGCCAGCGGCTTTTGCGTGCGGATGTCGCGGACCCAATCTTGTCCTTTGGCGCTGAGCCACTTACCGTCCTTGTCTTGCCAGCGAATTTCGATCTCGATTTCCGTGCCCGCGGGGGGACGGAACTTCGGGCGAAAACTGACGGGGTGCCCCACTTCGGCGCCGACTGCCAGCAACGCTGCGTGAAGGGTTTGAGCTCGACTGAACACGGCGACCACGGATTCGTGCTCTTTGGTTCCCACCTGACAAGCCAGCATTTCCAACATTCCTTCGCGCAGCGAAACATAGCCGTCGACGTAAACGAGCTTTTGTTTGGTGTCCACCCACACGACATCGGGCTTGGGGAGTGCCGTGGCATCCTCGGGGGCCGGAATTTTTGGCGGTCGGGGTTCACCCGTTTTCGGATCAACGTAAGCGTATAAAGCCTGCTGGTCGCGTCTTTCGTCGCTGATTTCTTCTGGTTCGTCGGCTGATTCTTGGGCATAGCTAGCCGTGTGGCTTGATACCGCTAAGCATGAAAAAAACAGCAGACCCATAGAAAGAGTTTTCCACATGGCTTAAAAATCCGCCGAGATCAGGAATTGCGAGGTTAATCTTCGTGTTATTTGTCCGCTTCGATTATAACGTCTTAACAATTGGCCGTCGCGGGAGCTTGACGGACTGAAAAATTCGGGCCCCCCCGTGAAGTAAAGGCGGGGAAACTCTAAAATGACGACCGCCGAGAATCGGCTCCTCAGCCAATCCGCTTCCTAGAGAACCCCTATGAGCACGACGATTGATTCCTCCACGGAGACTCCCGCCAATAGAAATGGCCAAACAGCCGGCAACCTGGCGAGTCGACTTTCCAAACAAGCGGAGCGCCAGAATTTTTGGCGCAAGGGCGCTCCGAAGAAGGTCCTTGGAGAGAACGCGTGGGAACTTTGGTCCCGACATCTCGCCAAACGCCGTTCGCCGCGGAGCGTCGACCAACTTTGTGAAGTCAAAGGGACTTCGCTCGCCTGGGGATTGAATCTTGCGCAATTGCCGCCACAGACGTTTGCGCTCTTGCAACTTGCGGCTCAAGCTCACGAAAAGGCTCTCCCCAATCAAGTTGTCCTCACGGACGCATTCTCCCAATGGTTGGTCGGTAGCGATTCGTCGCCACAGACCGTGGAGTTTGCCTTGGAATGTTTGGCCGTTGCCAATTTACTGCCTCGCGTTGCCGCGGTTATCGATGGCGAACTTTGGTGGGCATTGGTCGATGCCTTAGGGGAGATTGTCGAGCAATCGCGTGACTGGCACGTCGACGCTGATTCGCCCGGCCGACTGGCACTCGCACATCAACTGCTCCTTGGAGAGCTGCCGTTGACGCTCGCCTATTTGTTTCCCGAAATTCGTCCACTTCACAAATTGCGAACCACTGCCGAGGATACTCTTGCCGAGGGGTTGATGGAGTTCCTGAATGGTGCGGGATTGCCCCGCGCCATATTCATGCCCGTGTTCCGTGGCTTGATTGCTTGCTGGACGCGCTGCCGTGCCAGGAGTGGCGAAGCGGGCAAAAGGTCGTGGAGCGGCAAAGCCGAAGATCAATTCCGTTTGGCCGTGACCAAGTCGATTTGCTTGTCGTCGGCGACCGGGCATGCCTTGCTTTGCGGTGATGAAGTGCCGGCGTGGACGCCCGATTTTTTGGCCAGCGTTTTGCAAGTTGGCGGCAAATCAACCGACCGCACCGCGGCGCTCGATTTATTCAACAAAAAACTCACCAAGCAAGTTCCGCAGAAAAGTGGCAAGCACGTCCCCGAATCGTCGGAAACATGCGAATGGTCGGGCCTCGCGATTCTTCGTGCGGACCTGAATCGCAAGAAAGCGGTCGTGGCGATCGATTATTCATCGCCCGAGATGAAGATCGACCTATGGTGCGGATCGCAACAAGTCGCCAGCGGCATTTGGTCCAGTGAAGCAACCGTCGACGGCAAGAAATTAGCACCCGTGGGGATGTGGGAAGAAACCTGCTGGTTCAGCGATCCCGATGTCGATTACGTAGAACTCTCCATCGACTTGGCCCAAGGCGCGCGGCTGGAACGGCAAGTTTTGCTCGCACGCAAAGATAGATTCCTATTGCTCGTCGACAATGTGATGAACGCCCCGGGCGAATCGATCAACCACCGTCTGGCGCTGCCGCTCGCTGGCGGCATGGGATTCGTGCCGGAAGCTGAAACCCGCGAAGGTTGCCTGGTAGCTGGTATGCCCATCGCACGGGTTATGCCCTTGGGTCTGCCTGAATGGCGCACCGATCCACGCATCGGGGAACTCACATTAGCTGACGGCCAATTGCAGGTTGTCCACGAACGGCCAGGCAAGAATCTTTCTTGCCCTTTGTTCTTCGACCTCGATCCGAGGCGGTTGGCAAAGCCTTGCACTTGGCGTCAGTTGACGGTGGCTCAATCCCTCGAAATTCAACCGCACGAAGTGGCGGTTGGCTATCGGATTCAATGCGGCAAAGCCCAATGGGTTGTTTATCGCTCGCTCGCCGCCCCCGCAAATCGCACCGTGCTGGGCTACAACCTCTCCATCGAAGGAATGGTGGGCCGGTTCTTGGCTCCTTCGGGAGAAGTCGAAGAGTTGTTGCAGGTTGAGGGCTGAGCAATGTTTTTTCACGGCATGATAGCCGATGTCTAACACGGCTCAAATTATCGCCGACAATCTTGCTCGAATTCACGAGCGGATTGCAGCGGCCGCGATGTCGGTGGGACGCTCGCCACGGGACGTGCAACTTGTGGCGGTGAGCAAATACGTTGGCGTGGCAGAAACCGCCGCCCTATTATCCGCGGGCTGTGCGATCCTCGGCGAGAGTAGGCCCCAGCAACTTTGGGACAAAGCCGCCTCGCCGGAATTGCAGGGGGCTCACTGGCACCTCGTTGGCCATTTGCAGCGCAACAAGGTACGGCGAACTCTGCCCGTCGTCGATTTGATTCACAGCGTCGACAGCCTGCGACTGCTCGGAGCAATTAACGAAATTGCCGCCGAATTGAACTGCCCAACACGCGTGCTGTTGGAAGTGAATTGTTCGGGAGACACGGCCAAGCATGGGCTTACCCCGGACGAATTGAAGTCGATGCTCGCGGAATTGCCTCGCTTCGATCACGTCAGCGTTGATGGACTGATGACGATGGCCGCGTTAGAAGGAGGTGAAGCGGTCGCTGAGCGGAACTTCGCCGCCTTGCGTGAGCTGCGAGATGCCGTTCAAGCCGATTGCCCCCCGGGTGTCGATCTCGCTGAACTCTCGATGGGGATGAGCCACGATTTTGAAGCGGCCATCCGCGAGGGGGCGACCTTGGTGCGGGTAGGGTCGCTGTTGTTTGAAGGGCTCTCGCCGTGATCGGCCTGGAAACCGTTGCCGCCGGTGTCATCATCGCCGTCCGTGCCCAACCGGGTGCCAAACGCAATGCGATTCTCGGTGAGCACGATGGAGCGTTGCGCGTGGCAGTCACCGCCGCGCCGGACAAAGGCAAGGCCAATCAGGCAATCGCTGCCGTGCTGGCAGACGCTTTTGGAATTGCAAAGTCGGCCGTTGAACTTGTGAGCGGCCAAACTTCACGGCAGAAGAAGTTTTTGATGCGGGGGCTCTCTATAGCAGCGGCCGAGACAATCATCAGCAAGTTCACGAAGGACTTGGAGTAATCCCCTAGATGAGTCTTGCAGCAAAATTAGCGGACGGCTGGCAGGGGCACAACTTCGGCGATGTGAGCCATCGACACGAGCGCAATCGTATCACCCGCCAGAATGCTACGTCATTTGATTGCAGCAGCAACCGCTGCTACTTCTGTAATGGGTGTGTCAAGTAGAGTGCGGTCATTACCTTGAGCATTACCGTAATATGTTCCCAAGAACTCCCGGTAATACCAAGCATCATGAACACCTAGTCTCGTTTCCAACTGCATACATAGCTCCAGTTTCGCCTTATCCGACAAACGCAACCAATCATATCCATTGCCTCCCAAAGAATTTTCCGCCCCTGATAAGGATTGCGCTGTTGAATTAGGATCTGTCCAATCAATGGCATCATGACGGTCGCCTGGCTGGCAAGATTTCCACATTAAGAACAAAATGGCTAATAGAAATAAAGCTTTCACGGGGTTTCTTGTTGCTCTTACTTCCGGCGAGATTTCTGGGTCTACATTAAATGCATTCATAGCTAGATAAGAAGGAATTGTTAGTACTTCCTTGCAATGAGGGCACCGAACTATCTTGCCAGCGTCGCTAGCTGGTATCCTCAGGTTTTCACCACAATCAGCACAGGTTGTTTCAATTACTTTCATATACCAGCCTCGCCTAGCCGAATTGATTTCAGAACAAA
>JBGTEU010000304.1:0-4441 GCA_041747595.1 Bythopirellula sp. | reverse complement strand
TTGCAACTGCTCGGGAGTAAGATTCCGCCAGGGAGAATCGGCACTGGGTAGCGAAGATGAGCCGAGCAAGTGGAGCCGCAAGCCATGGTCACGCGCCAAGCGAAGGGCGATCTGCGCCGTGAAACCACGCGCCCCGCCGGTGACAAGCCACACCCCTCCTTGTTTGATGTTTTGAGTCGTGGAGTCACATAATTCTTGCCGTGTCGCGGCGATTCGGTAGCGACGGCCATCGCGGTATGCGAATTCCACGTAGCGCGCGTCGTCGGCCATTTCCTCCAACACGTGGCCGGCGACTGCTTCCGCAGTTTCCGTCGCAGTGAAATCAAGCACCTTCACCAACAGTTGATGCTTTCCTTTGAGTTGCGATTCGATGCGCAGCGACTTCAACAATCCCGCCAAGGCCCCGGATTCGGGAAGCGCCGATTTTTGTTGCAGACCGAAATCCCCTCCCAACGACGTGACGGCCACGACGCTCGCGCGCTGCTCACCCTCGGGCAACAGTTGCAACCACCGCTGCACCACAAGGAACGGTAACGTGACATGCACTTTTCGCCGCCGCTGCCAGGTAACTTTGTCGAGCGCGTTCTGATCCTCGCCCGCTTCCGTCACCAGAAACAAGTGCGGAGCGGACCCTGTGGCAAATATCTCTGAAACTCTGGCTAGCGAAGATTCGTCTTGCGGCAAGACTTCGACCGCGGCCCCCAAGGCTTGCAAGGCGACCTTGAGTGCCGTTGCTCGGGGACCAAGCCCCCAAATCAGAGCGCGGCCCGCCGGTGCAAATCTCGGAAATACCTTCTTAAGCGGTGCTGAAATGGCCCGCAAGACATGCCGAGGTGCAACCTCGACAAGACTTGGAGAGCAATCTGGTTCGTCAACCGCATGCTCCGTCGACAATGGCGGCGCGACAATCGGATCAGGATAAAATCTCTTGTAGTACTGCCAATCGGTGATGAGCACTTCATTTTCGGGCGTGCCGGCCAACAGCTCGTCGACAAAATGCTGGGCCCCCTCGCGGGTCGGCATGAAGCGGATGCCGTGCAGGTCTTTGATGTGTTTCGATTCGGGCCGAACGGCCATGCCCACTTCGTCCCAGGAATGCCAATGGAATACCGTGGCGTGGCATGCGGGCCGCTCGTGCCGCAGTTGCCCAATCAGCTTGGCGAGCAACTCGTTGGCCATGCAATAATCGGTTTGTCCCATCCCACCGAAACGGCCGCTGATCGAGCCGAAGCCCAAGAAAAACTCGAGCGGATCGTGGCGCGTTGCTTCGATTAAGTTGACGGCCCCGTCCACCTTCACGGCGAGGGTCCGTTCAACGTCAGCAGCTTTCTTACGATCGAAGCGGCAAGCCGCTTCAAACCCCGCACCATGCACCACGCCCGAGAGGGGGCCATGCTCGTGGCGAATTTGATCGATTAGATGTTCGAGGGCTGTGTAGTCGCTGATGTCGCACACATAGTAGTGCGCGTTAATCCCGGCGGCGCGCAAGGCGTTGAGATTCTTGAGAACTTCGAGCGCCTTTTCCACTTTCTGCCAAGCACGGATGGGGGGCTCACCGGGAACACGGTTTTCCAGCATCACCCGGGTCTTGAGCTCTTTAAATTCCTCCGGCGAAGAGTTGCACCACTGGCGCGACACGCCGGCCAGCGGCGTCGATCCGATTAAATGGAGAGTGAGCCCATACCGCTCGCCCAATTCCCGTGCAACAACGGCCGTTACTCCACGCGCCCCCCCGGTGATGATCCAATTGCCCCGCGGCACGACGTTCATTTTTTCTTTAACCAGCGGGGCGAGTACCGGTCTCACGACGTGCCGAGCACCGTCGCGATAGGCGATTTCGCAGTCGACATCGTCGGCAACCAATTCGCTGCACAGCTTAGCGGCAATTTCGCCGACTACATTCGCGGCATCAAAATCGACCAACTTGACCCGCAGTCTCATTTGCCGCGCGCGGGTGTATTCGATATGAAGCCCTTTCAGCAATCCGCACAGCGCGCCGCCTTCCGGAGAAGACGTATTTTCCGCGAAGCCGAAGCCTCCGCCGAGTCGCACGGCGGCAACCACAGAGGCTTTGTCTAAGGCTTTGTCCAACAGCTCGGCCTCTAAAAGCAGCTTCGCCCATTCCTGACAGACAAAGTAGGACAGCAACACCCCCTGTTGACGGCGGCTTTGCCAGACTTGCTGTTCGATGCGGGTCATCGCCGCGTCGGAATGCGGCGTCAGCAAGAACAGGTGCAAGAACGGCTGCCGTTGCCAGGCGGTGCGGAGTTTTTCCGAAGCCGACTCAATCGAATCGGTTTCGGCAAATTCTAAAATCGGAACTTGAAATTCACCAAGTTGCAGTTTCAAAGCGTTTGCGAGCGGACCAGTACCGACCAGGACAATACCGCCATTGGGTCGAAAACTCTTCGGCGGCTGCGATAAAGGTTGCCTCAAGAGCCGCATCACGAATCGCTGACAAATGTTGCTCTTCTCACCAAGCGGCGGCCCCTCGGCAATGCTCGTTGCCTTCGCAACAAATTCTGGCCAATCAATTTCCGCGGTGCGCGACTGCTTCAATTCGTTTTGAGGCGGCTTGGGCTTTTTATGGATTGTCGGCTCTTGCCGCTGTGGCGACTCGATCCATCGCTCCCCAAAGAGCTGCTTCAAATCGAGTTTGACGAACTCTTCGTGATCGACGCCGGGTTGCGTGCCGCGCGTGACCCACAGATCGCCAGCGGCTGGTCGCATCAGCAGGCTGATTTGATTGTCGACTCGACAAATCGTGCTCATGGTTGCGTGCTTGACGGTCTTGCCACGCTGAGCGTCGAAGCGGTCGCGGAGGGCATTTCGCGCAAGTGTGGGCGAAACATCCTTGGCGGCTTGCTGCTCTTCGCCATCCTGCAGCAAATCTCTCAAGCGGGTGAGGCGATCCAACGAATGCCGCGGGGAATCCGTTTTCGCGGCGTTCAGTCGGCTATGATTCGCGGCGACGATTTGACGCTCGACCTTTTTGATTCGCACCCCACGGTGGTCATATTCGAGATAAGCCAGTCGATTCGTGGGGAAGTGGCTCAGACAGAGATTCCAAGAACTCGTTCCGCGAAGCTCCTGCAAGATTGCGAGCGCCGCATCGAGGTCCTCGGCCTGTTCCAGCACGCGGCGAACCACCACGGCATGCAGTAAGCCTTCTCTGGTTAACGGCGTTTGATTGGAATCCAAGAGCATCGCGCTCGTGAGGGCGACTCCACGGGCATTGATGCCGTTGATTCCCCCAAGTTGTCCGTCGGTGGCGAAGGTAAGGTAAGGAATCGCGTTCTCGGCAAACCGGACTTGGACGTTCCGCGTGATGCAATCCCCCAGTGACAGGCTGAGCGGCAAATCCTCGTTGGCACCGTGGAGGATTTGTTGCGTCTGGCCGACGTTGTTGGAAACGGCAAAGTGAACGCAGCCGCCATCAAGATCAGGATAGACGCGCAAGTTGTGCGCGATAATCGACTCGACGGGCACTTTCACCGCGTCGGCGATGCCGGCCAGTTCAGCATGTTCGCGGTCTCCAAAAAATCCCTCTTCGAACATCAACGCGCGTTCAAGCGAAGGAAGCGGTTTGGCCGGGAAGTCAACTTGATCGGCACACCGCCGCAACACGCGCAAGATTTCCGCCCGACGAGCCGTGCCATGCTGAAAACCCATCTCGTAAGGCGACCCCGTGAGTCGCAAAATGGACAGGCCCTCGATTTCTTCCGCGACGTTTGGTGCGATTTGAGCTTTAACAATTTCCACGGACTCCGATGAAGCCGCCTGCTGCTTAGTGTAGGAGGGCAAGGAGCGAGTCGAAACAACAATCGGCTGAGCTCTTGGCTGGTTGTCTGTTAGACCCAACACATTGCATGCCGCGCGGACATAGGCCATCTGTTGCAAATCGTCGCGTTTGCTGTGATTGGTCGGCAGCACCCAGAGATTCGAGTCGCTGAGGATCTGACGGTTGAGTTGCGAGAGCGTCTGCCGAGGTCCCACTTCGATAAAGACCTCGACTCCCTCCCGGTAAAGCCGCTCGATGGCGGCTTGATAAAGCACCGGCTGCGCGAGTTGGTTGACCAAGTTCTGTCGAATGTCCTCGGGATCGGCGACGTATTTTGCCGTAACCGTGCTGAGCAGCGGCACCCGGGTCGGACCGATGCTCAGCGGGGCGAGCGCCTCGGCAAAGAACGGTTGCGCGTGTTGCATGAGCGGCGTATGAAACGGCCGGGGGACCTTCAGCACTTGCGACTCAAAACCGTTTTCCTTGACGAACCGGTCGAGGTTCTCGATGGCACGTTGTTCGCCACCCACGACTGTTTGCCGTGGAGCATTGAGCGCGGAGAGATACACGAGTCCCTGATTGCGATCAAAAATCTGTTGCAACTGCTCGCGGGGCACATTCGTGCTGAGCAAAATTCCTAGATCGCTCGCGCATCGGCCA
>JBGTEU010000303.1:0-5874 GCA_041747595.1 Bythopirellula sp. | reverse complement strand
GGCGGCATGAAGGCGTGGGACAACGCGGCGCTGCCGCTTGAAGAAATCGATCAGATGACCGTTCACGAGCTGAAGGAGAACGCCGAAGAGGTGCAAATCGTCGATGTCCGCTCCCCTGACGAATGGAAGAAGGGACGAATTCCCGGGGCCAAGCATCTCTTCCTGCCGGAACTGGAGAAGAAAAGTGGCGAGCTTAAGAAGTCGACCCCCGTCGCCGTTTATTGCGACAGCGGCTACCGGGCAAGTCTGGGGACAAGCATTCTTCAGGCCAAAGGATTCAAGGTGCACAACATTCCCGGAAGCTGGCAAGCGTGGCTAAACGCCCAGTACCCGGTGGAGAAGTAACCGCCCATGAGAATCGTAACCATCGCTCTAACGTTGCTGGCACTAAGCCTGACGGCGACACTCGCCTGGGCGCAAGAACAGAGCACGAATCCCGAAGCCTATTCAGGACCTGCTTGGTCGCCTTACCTCGTGGGTGCATTAATTGGCGTCCTCTCAATGTTCACGTTTTATTTTTCGAACAAGCCCCTCGGCGCTTCGACCGCTTTTGCCAGAGTCGCCGGAATGCTGGGGACTATGGTCGCGCCACAGCACACCAAGTCCCTCAAGTTCTTTAAGGACAAAAAGCCTGCAGTGGACTGGGAGCTGATGCTGGTTATCGGCGTGATCGTCGGAGCTTTTCTGGCAGCTTGGCAGGGAGGGGAGCTGACAGGCCAATGGGTTCCGCCGATGTGGGAAGCACGATTCGGCGAAAGCGTGGGCCTAAGGATGGTTGCCGCCTTTATCGGCGGGGGACTCATGGCCTTTGGAGCGCGGCTTGCCGGGGGCTGCACTAGCGGCCACGGCATCAGCGGAACGATGCAGCTTTCGGTCGGCTCGTGGATTGCGGTGATTTTCTTTTTCGTCGGCGGGATCGCGACAGCCATGTTGATGTTTCGCATCTGAGGAATGGTAATGACTGCTGACAACCCAACATCGAGCGAATCTTTCAGCAAGGTCAATCAACTGGCCTTGGGTTTGTTCTTCGGGCTCATTTTCGGATTCCTACTCCAGAAAGGGGGAGTTGCGAAGTATCACATCCTTTTGGGCGTGCTCGTCCTGGAAGACTTTACGGTAATTAAAGTCATGCTCTCGGCGATTATCGTCGGGATGCTCGGCATCTTCGCGATGCATCAAGCGGGGCTGGTCGAACTTCATATCAAGCCGACTCGTTACGCCGCTAACGTTATCGGCGGTCTTGTCTTTGGAGTCGGCTTTGCGCTCATCGGCTACTGTCCGGGGACGGGGGCTGCGGCACTCGGGCAGGGGAATTACGACGCAATCGGCGGTGTTCTCGGATTGATAGCGGGCTCCTATCTCTATGCCGAAGCATCAGGCGCGCTGTCCCAATCCGTCGAGAAATGGGGAGACCGCGGAAAGCTTACGCTCCCCGACTTGGTTGGGGTTTCGACAAGGACCTTTGTTTTGGTACTTGCTCCGCTCCTTGCGATGGCGCTCTTCGCGGTCGAACGGTTCACTCAAGGGAGATAGGCGTTGAGCGTGCCCGCCTGGAGCAGGAGCGTGCGAATGAAATGGAACGCTAAAAAGCCGCGGCGGAACATTCGCTCCCCTTGGATCGCCTGGTGAGGGTGCTGGTCACCATGGCGGTGGTGATCGCCGGCGTGGCGGTCTATTTGCTGTTCCAGTGAAAAGGGTATTCTGACGCAGCGCGTCAAAAGCCCGTGGGGCAGCCATCCTGGCTGTCGCGACATTCTCGCGGAGGCGAAAACCCAGTCTTCATCTGGCCTCTGATATCTCTCTCGCCGATAGCCATCAGCCGATGACCGATAGTCTGCGACCCTCCGCCACTCTCTTGACCCACGCCATTGTTCTCAATTACCCTGACTCAAGTGCCTAAGAAGGAGTTCCGATTGATGGCAGGTGGCAAACGGTGGAATCGATTTGTAGCGGGGCTTCTGAGTTTACTCATTCCCGGCCAAGGGCAACTCTATAAGAGCCAGCTCTTCAATGCAATTGTTTGGTTCGTCGTGACGGCCATCGGGTACGCCGCATTTGTCTTTCCCGGAATTCTCTTGCATATCATCTGTATCATCGGCGCTTTGAAAGGCGATGAGTACAGCTAGATCCGTGGAGATAAGCCCGAGGCTGTCAGCCAGAGAAGAGGCGAGAGCAACGAGTCGAGAGTCGGGGTTTCTGGCCCGACGTCCACCGTCCTACAGTCCTACAGTCCTACAGTCCCACAGTCCGTATTCTTCCTCTGAAAGCCGACAGCCGATAGCCGACAGCCATTTCCCCCCCGGCCAAAAATACTTGTGGCGGCGCGATTTCAAATCGCGATAATGGAGGACAAAGCCGTCAGCATTCAGCGATCCGCCGGTTCATTTGCGTCGTCGTCGTGATCGCGGCAATGTTTTTTAGCAAATAGATTGTAGGCCGGAACAAGCCGTGCGCACTGCAAATCAATACTGGCGGCAATGAACCCGTAAAGTGCCGGAACTCGCTCCGCTCGTTCCGGCCAACGGCCGCGCTCGCGGTGCGCGACGATTCGAATCGACCCCAGGAGCGTGACTGGTGAAACGCGTGTGCCAAGTTGACCGTCTTGAAATGAGAAACTCAGAGAACGAAACAGCGCGCCGCCAAACAAGGCAAACAAGGCAAACAGGCCAAGCAGCAGGAGGGAAGGTTAATCTCGAAAATAAACACGTAGTTTTAGGAAACCACGAATGACACGAATCCGCACGAATAATACTCGGAAGACTCGAAATTCGTGGGATTCGTTAGATCCGTGGTTAAAAAGTGCAAAAGTCGGTGAAGGTTCAGGACTATTGCGAGGTCACCGCGGCGCTTTGGCCCCCGGCGTTGACTTCCGTTTCCAGTTCCAGGATTTCCCGGGCGCTGAGGAAGCTGCCCAGCAGCTTGCGGCTGTCGGCCAGCAGCCGGTCGATCTTGGCCTGCACCCGCGGGTTGGCGGAGCGATGGGCCGGGTTGCCCTCGATGGTTCCCAAGGTGCGGTCGAGATTCGCGCGGGTCGGCAGATCGCCGATTTGATCGAGCAACTTGCGGGCCTGTTCGAGGTTCCCCTGCTGGAGTTGATCCCGCGTGCGGGCCATCAGGATATTCCGCCGCGCGACGACGTCGATCAATCGTTCCTTGAACGACGTGAGCGTCTCCTGAACCAGCAGCCGCGCGACGTCGTCGGCAAGGGGAATCTCGACTTGCGGCGCGGAGCCCGCCACCACGGGGACCTGCGCCAAGAGTTGCGAGTCGCTGCGGACCGCCAGCCATTTGATCGGCGCGTCTCCCCGCGCGACCGAGACGGTTCCTTCTCGATCGGTGACGGCAAGCGGCGTGAATTCGGCGTCGGTGGGGAGTTTCTCGAAGACTTCGTAACCGGCGAGCCCGAGCGACTTGTCGTGGCTGGCATGGAAGCGGACCCGCGTGGCCGGCAACGGCGTTTTAACGGCGAGGGCCATGATTTCGATCCCCGCCCGACGGCGAACCCCGAACGGCCGGCGCGATCCCGAGTAAATGCGACTTTGCCAAGCCGCTTCGGTGGGCTCTTCCACGGCAAGATAAGTCCAAGGGACGTCAATGATTCTGGTGGCGCTCATCGTCGAGGGTTTGGCCCTGACAAGAAACGGCTGGTAGACGGCGCCCGGACTGACAAAGAGTTGCTCGTCGGTTTGCAGGATCAAATCGGCCCCTTTCATGTCGAGAAACGCCCGGTGCTCGTCGGTGGTATCCATTCGGACGATCGCCAGGGGCGCGAATGTCTCGCAAATCAACGCGAAGCATTGTTCCGAGAGCAGCAATTCCTGCCGGACCGTTTCCCGTTGGGTCGGCGTCCAGCGGCCGGTGAAGGTGTCTCGCTCGCGGCAGGCGATGTGGATGCCGTCGAGTTGCGCTGCCACGGTCAAAAACAACTGTTTGTCGAAAGTTGCCGGGTAGGCGTGCTCGTCTCGTTCCAATTCAGGGAGTCGCTTCAGCAAGTTCGTTCTTTGCGACCCTTGGTGAACGATCACCTCCGCGTTCCAAAGGGGACTGATATCGGCATGAATTCGTTGATCGAGTTTCTTGGCCAGTTGCTGTGCGGAAATCATTCCCGGACTGGCTGTCGATTCGATGGCCAAGTGCAATTGCACGCGGTAGGGCGAAGTGCTCCACGACTTGTCATCCGCGGCATGCGCGACCGAAGCCCCGGCAAGCAGAACCGCCATTGCCAGGCAGCACAGATTCTTCACGGCAAGTTGTCGGCGAGCAGTGGTCATGGATTACTCGCCGTGCCGTAGGTCACTTGCCATTGGGCAACATCCTGGTAGAGACTCACCGGCGACTTTGTCAGCCCGCTGAGCGACTCCCGGTAAGCAAAATGATTCACCGTTTGCCAGAGGGGAATCACGGGTAAATCGTCAAAGGCGATTTGATGAATGCGGTGCAACCGCGAACGGGCGTCGTTCCAGTTAATGGTGCGATCGAGTTCGCGCAGGGCGAGGGCCATCGTGGGGCTGCAACGGCCCGCCAAGCCACCGGGCCCCAGCAGCTTGCGGCAATCGACAACCGGCTCCCACAGGCACAGTTCGGCGTAGCGCAAGTCCCAATCCGGGTCGTCATGTACGGTTTCTTCTTTGAGTTCGATGGGAATGCCAATCGTGTCGAGTTGCCGTTTGATGAGTTGGCACATCGTGCGAGACACGGCGTCGGTGGGATGCAGGAGCACCAGCGGCTCGACCTCGGGCAACACGACTTCTTCGGGTTGTTCGCTCGACTTTGGCTCACGCGAAAGCGCCTGCTTCGCTAGTGCGGTGCGAGCGGACATTGCCAACACGACCGCTAAGCGAGGCTCGTAGGGCAAGGGTTGCACGTCTTGCTTGTAGGCGTAGCCAATCGCGTCGTTGATCGCGATCCCGGCCGGCAGCGGGGCACTCAACGCGCGAAAGCCGCTTGAAGCCTCCCTGCCACCCAGCACTTCGACGACCATGCGAGGGCGATCGATGCCGTAACACAAGGCGCGGCGGAATTCACGGCGGTTCAGCACCGGGTTTTTGTAATTGCAGAGCAAAACGTGAACCGTCGGCATGCGATAGGTGGAAACCGTGACGTCCCTGAGCTGCGCCGCTTGCTCAATTTGCCAGGGAGGGACTTGGTCGAGCACGTCGACGTCGCCGCGGCTGATCGCGGCCAACGCTTCTTCGTCACTCGGAAAATTCTGTTCGACAATCGCGGGCGAACCTTCCCCCTCTTTCACGCTGGCCATCTGAAATTTCACCAACCGGGGATCGTCGGTATCGGGGCTTGCGGTGTAACGATCTTGGAAAATCGTCGCAGACTCCAGATGGGCAAGCGGAAACTGCAGAAAGGAAACCGGCTTGACATGGGCGTAATGCCAGTGGATGACGACTTGTTGGCTTCCCACAAGCTCCACCCGCGAGAAGACTTGCGCGAAATCGGCGCGGTAATCTTCTTCGTCGGGATTCGCCATCCGCAAGAGCTGCAGCGCTACCGCTTCGGGAGTGATGCCAAATTGCTGGGCTTGGTCGTTGAACCGAACTTCTAGCCGCAAGCCGGCAGGATCGCTTTCAAGTTCCGCCCACCGACACGCGTATTCCCCCCCTTCACTGCCGATCCGTACCAGCTCGACAAATTGCGGATCTGTAAGCCGACCCACGCGTTCCTTTGACCAAACGCGTGCTGAACTCGATTGAGCAGACAGCGCTTGCTGGCCGACGCCGACGGCAATCTGAGGCGCAAGCCTTTCAAGTGCGTCGAAGATTTCCTGTGCACCTTGAACGTCCGGCAAAATGGCGATGGCACGCTGCGCGGCCTGTCGAGCGACGGCGTAGTCTCCGCTGGCAATCGCCTGCCGGGCGGCAT
>JBGTEU010000302.1:0-3299 GCA_041747595.1 Bythopirellula sp. | reverse complement strand
GTGGCTTTCGAATGAGAGATATAGGTCTGTCAGAGCAGATGATACCAGCTCCGAATCCTCCCGTCGGAGAATGAATTCAATATTTCGGTACTGACGAACCATCGACTCATCAACGCTTTCGATCCAGACGAAGGTTGCGTTGCTACTGAACAGCGCGAAAGGGATTTGAAGTCGACACAAGGTACTGAGATAGCTGTTTGGCAATCGCGAACAATCTGGGCTGCGCGAAACATAGAACACCGTTCCCTTGAGTGGCGACATGCCCTGCGACCTCAAGCAAGGCTTGAAGCATGATAACACGTTGTCGCCTCACCGGGATTTACACGGCTTTCAAAGCTGCCAACAATAGTGCCCTGGCGGCCGTGTGACCTTCCCACAGTTTTTTGACCAGAGAACCTTCTCATGTCTGACACCTCAGCCGCTCGAGTCATCTACGGCATCGACGACCGACCGCCGTTGCCCCGCGCGGTGGTGCTGGCCGCGCAGCACGTGCTGACGATGTTTGGCTCGACCGTGTCAATTCCCCTGCTATTCGGTCCGGCCATGGGGATGTCGCTCGATCAGATCGCGCTGTTGATCTCGTCGGTCATGATATGCAGCGGCGTGGCGACGATCCTGCAGTCGACTTTTGGTTCGCGGCTACCAATTATTCAGGGGGTGTCGTTTTCCTTCATCGCGGCGTTCTTTGCCATTATCAGTTCCGTCGGCCAGCAAGGGGGTTCGTCGGCAGAGATGATGCAGTACATCGCCGGGGCGATCATCGGTGGGGCGCTGGTCGAAATCGTCATTGGCTTCTCCGGTTTGATGGGAAAAATTCGCAAGTTTCTTTCGCCCGTCGTGGTGGGGCCGGTGATCATGCTCATTGGTTTGGCACTCTTCCAACATGGCGCACCTAAGGCCGGTACCGACTGGTCGATCTCGGGGCTGACTATGTTGTTGATCATTCTGTTCTCGTTGGTGCTCGCACGGAACAATCGCTTCTTTCAATTGTTTCCCATCCTTTCGGCAATCGCCATCGTCGTGACGTTATGCTGGTTGCTGACACTGGGCGGAGTGTACGAACAAGGCGACGCGTCGTTCGTCGACGTATCGGCTGCCGCGACAAGCCCTTGGATTCGTACCAACGTGAGCGAGCTCGTCTTCCCCTGGGGATTACCCAAGTGGAATTTTGGTTTTTTTGTCGCCGTGCTGGCCGGCTACTTGGCTTCGATGATTGAGTCCTTCGGCGACTATCACGCATGCAGCCACATGGCGGGTGGGGGCGATCCCACGCCACGGCAGATTTCCCGCGGCATTGGTTTTGAAGGCATCGGTTGCCTGCTCACGGGCGTGCTGGGCGGATTCAGTTCGACAAGTTACTCAGAAAACATCGGTCTGGTGGGGCTTACCAAAGTGGGCAGCCGCTTCGTCGTGCAGATCGGCGCGGTCATGTTGATCGTCCTCGGCTTGTTCGGCAAGTTTGGGGCGCTCGCCGCTGCCATTCCTGGCCCGGTGGTCGGAGGGCTCTATTGCGCCTTGTTTGGCCTGATTAGCGCCGTGGGGATCCAGCAACTCGCCAAGTGTGATCTGCACTCGGACCGCAATCTCTTCATCGCGGGGTTTTCATTGTTCATGGGACTGAGCGTGCCAGCCTATTTTAGTTCCGTCGCTTCGACAGAGAATATCCAAGTGGGCCAAACCTTGGCTACCTACCAACCCACGGCTGAATCGTGGCTCGGTGAACTTTCTGCGGGGGTCCAGGGAGTCATTCTCTCAATTGGCTCGACGGGCATGGCCGTCGCGGCGATACTAGGTTTGCTGTTGGACAACCTTATCCCCGGCACGCTGCGGCAACGAGGACTGGACGATCCCGGCGTATTGGTGCCCGAGGCGGGCGACATTGGCGTCGAATAGTAGTTTAAGGAATCGATTCACATGAGCACAAACGCGCAACTTCCCCCCTGTGATCACACCCCCACCCCCTACGACGGCCTGACGTGCGATCAGGTGATCGCCCTGCGGCATCAGTACGTCTCGCCGGGGGTGATTACGTACTACAAAGACCCCTTGATGATCGTCGAGGGGAACATGCAGTACCTATGGGACGAAACGGGCAAGCGCTATCTCGACGCGTTCGCGGGGATCGTCACCGTGAGCGTGGGCCATTGCCACCCCAAGATCATCGACAAGGTCCGCGAGCAAACGGGCAAGCTGCAGCACACGACCACGATTTATCTGCACCCGTCGATCGTGCAGTTCGCCGAAAAACTGGCGAGCAAGATGCCTGCGGGGCTCACACGGAGCTATTTCACCAATAGCGGCAGCGAGGCGAACGAGGTTGCGATTCTTTCCGCTCGGGAATACACCGGCAACGATACAGTCGTCGCCCTTCGAAACGGCTATCACGGCGGAACGTCGGTGCCGATGGGGCTCACGGCTCACGGCACGTGGAAGTTCAAATCCAACTCGCAGCTGAACGTGCTGCACTCGAACGCAGGCTACTGTTATCGCTGCCCGTACGATTTGGAATATCCTTCGTGCGGACTCAAGTGTGCGTACGACGTGAAGAACGTCATTCAATATCAATCATCGGGCGAAATCGCCTGCTTCATCGGCGAGCCGATCCAGGGCGTGGGAGGCACGGTCACTCCGCCGCAGGAATTTTTCAAGATCGTCTACGACATCGTCCGCCAGCATGGCGGGCTCTGCATCGCCGACGAAGTGCAGGGGGGCTTCGGCCGCACGGGCCATCATTATTGGTCGCACCAAAATTACGACGTCGTGCCCGACGGCATTTCAATGGCCAAGGGCATCGGCAACGGCATCCCGCTGGGGGCCTTCACCACGACCGAGCCGATCTCGCAGGTCATGAAGAACCGCATCCACTTCAACACCTTTGGCGGCAACCCAATCAGCATGACGCAGGGCCTTGCCACGTTGGAAGTGATCGACGAAGAGAACATCCAGCAGAACGCCCTCGAAGTCGGCGGCTATCTCAAAGAACGTTTGCTAGAACTCCAAGAAAAACAACCGCTCATCGGCGAAGTCCGCGGCTTGGGCTTGATGCTCGGCATCGAGCTTGTGCGGGATCGCAAATCGAAAGAACCCGCCAACACCGAAGCCGCCGCTGTGATGGAAGAGTGCAAACATCGCGGCCTGATCATCGGCAAGGGGGGCCTCTTCGGCAACACGCTCCGCCTCAAGCCGCCGATGTGCATCACCAAAGACGACGCCAACTTTATGGTGAAGTGCTTGGATGAAGTGCTGGGCGTGGTAGGGGGCAAGAAATAGCGGACTCGGAGACTCTGGCCGAACTCGCC
>JBGTEU010000301.1:0-2687 GCA_041747595.1 Bythopirellula sp. | reverse complement strand
ACTCTCGCCAACTGAGGAGCCAATGTTCGCCATGTCTGCGATTGAAATGTTCACAAGGCTAGCCAATGCCACCTGCTCGCTTGGTTCGAAATAAGAGCGAATCAGGACGGCGCGTACCATCGAGATTGCGAGTTCAGTTGATCCACGTGCACTCCTTTGAAGCCTGGGTTTCTGCGGCAATTCGGCTGCCGACGTCCGGCCTCCATTGTACCCGCAAAATTCCAAGCTGTCTTGAGTGAGCAATCCCAAAGCAGTACTCCGACGTCTATAGCGTCGAGGATTTTGGTATCTCTTTGAACTTGATGAACTTGCGGTTTCGCGAGCGCAAGTCCGAGATGTATCGCGGCTTCCGGCCGCATTGTTATGGGAGAATTCAAGAAAAATATTGCATTGTCGAACCTACTTGTTGGGAAAAGATCCCGAATAGCAGGCAAACAAGCGATGGCATCGAGAAGCGAATCGAATGCGCATTCGGACAATGTCCATGTAGCATTTGAAGACGCCAATCATCGGTTGATCGCACGAGCTCGTGCCGCAAGTACTGAGGTTGCCATTTGGCGGGATGGGAAGATTGTCCAGCTAAGCACTTTTCGGATAACCGATAACGGCAGGATCGCTATGACCCGCCTAGGGTAAGAGAGTTTCGGGGGGACCGGCAGGGACGCATATTTGATCGGTTGCGAATTGGGGTGGTTTTGCCGTGCTTGGCCCCTCATCCCCAGCCCTTCTCCCCCACAAAGCCGGGGGAGAAGGGAGTCAGGACATTGTATGCCGCGTAATGATCGTATTCCGCGCAATGAAGTCCTCTGGGGGCAACGCCGCAGCGGATCTGTTTTGGCGGTTTGGTCGGATCTGGGTGCAGCAAAAGTCGCTAGACTTCTGGCTTGCGAAGTGACAAATCCTGAGTTCTCGCGAATTCCGCAACGAAAGAACTCAAAGGCGTTGCGCCGGTTCGAACCTTCGCTGTCAACTCAACGGTCTGTGTGTTACAGGCGAGGCCGCGAGCGAAACGCGTTCGAGAGAATGGTCGGGAACTCGCTTCAGACTTCCGTCGTGTTCGGATGGAAATCTAGATGCTTAAGTGCCTTTTTCTAAATGGTTTAGGTTCGCTTGGCAAACGGGAGGATCGAAAAGAATCGGGAGTGTCGACAAGAATGGGGTTGCGAGCGGGAAGGGAGTGGAATTGGCCAGTTAGACAGCAACTGAAGTCCCTTCTGTCACTCGGGCTGGGTCCATAGGGAGTTTTGCGGAATGCATGCAAGCCACCGACGAAAAGTCTAGCAATTATTTGCGGGGCGGTATAATGTCATTGGCGAGGTCGACGCCGACCCACGGCGGTGGGAGATCGCGATTGGCACAGTTCGCAACATGACCAGAACTTTTAACGTTACAGGATTTTCTGCAGATGAAACGACAACTGATTTTTCTGTTGAGTTTGGTAATGACAATTGCGAGTTGGCCTATCGGGATCGGTCAACGAGCCTCAGCAAGCGATGAAATCGTCAGCGAGATTACGGCTGTCGAAGAGGCTTTCGCCGAGGCGTTCAACGCGGCTAATGCGGACGCAGTGATTGGTATGTTTCTCCCCGAAGGTGAAATAGTGGACGACTCGGGCATCGTCTATCAGGGACGAACCGAATTGAAGGAGTTGTTTTCGACTTACTTTACCAATTTTCCTGGGGCGAAACTGGCATTGCAGATCGAGTCCGTTCGGTCGGTCGGTCAAGGCTTGGCAATTGAAGAAGGCACGCGATATCTTTCGACTGCGGACGAAGCGTTCGCTCAAGTGCGTTATGTGGCCACGCTTTTGAAACAAGACGGCAAGTGGTTGCTAGCCTCGATTCGTGAGTTCTACGACGAACCGGAGCCTACTTGCGGCGATCATTTGGCGCCTTTGGCTTGGCTGGAAGGTGACTGGGTCAGCGAGGGATCGGACTTGGCAGTTCGAATTTCATATAGATGGGATGAGGATGGGAACTTCTTGCTTGGAAAATTTCATGCAACTCGAGAGGGTGAAGTGATCTTAAAAACGGATCAGCGGATTGGTTGGGACCCGTTAGCTGGCAAGGTGCGGTCATGGTTGTTCGATTCCGACGGAGGATTCGGCGGCGGCGTGTGGACGCAGGTGGATGAGAGTTGGGTGGTGAAGTCAGAAGCCACCGAGCCCAGCGGTGCGATTGGAACTGCCACCGTCACCTTTACTCAATTGGACAAGGACCATTTTCGAATGGTCGGTACAGACCGAATCATCGGTGACGAGCGAGCGGATGACTTTGACGTCACCGTGACTCGTGCACCGCCCAAGCCAACTGGCGTTCACAATGCGAATGGAGCGAGTTCGAAAGAGTCTTCCACAGCTCCGAGTCGCTAACTAAGCAAAGAAATCAAAAGATGAAAAATTTACCACGTTTCACGGTAACTGCGATCGCTGCCTTAGCATTCGTGCTGGCGCCCATTTTGGAAACTCGTCTGGCTGTCGCACAGCGAGGTCAGAGTGGTGGAGGCAGGCCGAATATCGGCGGCGGCGGCGGCGCCCGGCCAAATATTGGCGGCGGTGGTGGCAGGCCCAGCATGGGAGGCGGCGGTAGGCCCAGCATGGGAGGCGGCGGTGGTGGCAGGCCAAGCTCGGGCGCGGGAGCTCGACCAAATATAAGTGCCGGTGGCCGACCGAATATTAGCGCCGGCGG
>JBGTEU010000300.1:0-2114 GCA_041747595.1 Bythopirellula sp. | reverse complement strand
CAGCAAGCTGCCTCTGCCGGCGTGGAGCGAGCGTCCTTCCGTGTAGATATCTGATTCTTTGTTGTCGTGCGTCCAAGCCCACGAGGCTTGCAGGATCGCGGTAGCCTTGGGGTAAGTGATGATAATTGTCGCATCGTCGTCGACGTGCGGATATTTCGAGGGCTTGAGCGTTGTAGCGGTTGCGGTCACGTGTGTCGGGTGTTCCCCATTCATGAGCCAGGTCGAAAGGACGGCGCCATAGCAGCCAAAATCGACAATCGCACCGCCACCATTTTCAACGGGGTCAGTAAGCCAAGCCAGAAAGTCCTCGGAACAGCCGATCTCCCGGGGGCCTTTGTGACCGTGACGAAAAATCATTTTGCGAATCGGCCCTATGTCGCCTGATTCAATTTGCCGTTTGACCTCACGTAGCGACGCATACCAACTTGTTTCATAGTTTGTCAAAACGAGCACGCCGTGCTGTTGGGCAAGCTGATCGATGCGTTGGGCATCTTCATTGCAGAAGGCCAAGGGCTTTTCCACAAGCAAGTGAATTCCACGCGATGCACAAGCCTCGACGGCTGGGAGATGACCCTTGATCGAAGTCATGACACTTACTGCTTCGGGGTCAGCCGTGGCGAGCATGTCTTCTAGTGAAGCGTGGTAGAGCGCGTGATCAAGCCCGTATTTTTTGGCTAACCGGTCAAACAGGGCACGATTGGGTTCGAAAATACCGACAATCTGCAGATCGTCGCGTTCGCTGGCTTGATGGAGCAATCCTTCCACGTGGCCATGCACGAGCCCGATGATCCCGATACGCAGCGGGCCTGTTTGTGTTGAGAGTTTAAATTGGGTGGATTCGGTCTTGCGAGATTCGGCTCGCGCGATTTGGTCGACGCCGCTAATTGCGGCCAGAAGTAAAATCAGCGTACTGGTAGGGTTGTATAGCATTATGGAGGGAATCAGCGGAGAGAAAATTGAGTACGGCCTTTGGAATCAATCATAAAAGCTCTCGCGGGCATGCACAGCCTTAAAGCTAGCAGAATTCTTGTTCCCCTAGCTAGCGTATGAAATGTTCTGTTGCCCGCGCGGTGCGTTCCGGGTTAAGTTGTCTCACACTCGGGCGACCCATCCGCATGAAGCGCGGAGTTTTTGAGGTCGTCAACGACATGGAAGTTATTCGTATTTTCTCAATGGAATGAGGGGTCGCCATGACGGCGCTGCGCTGCGTTCTCTTAGCCGCTGTTTGCTCAATCAATAGTTTGGCCTTCGCTCAAGATTTGGCCGAGAACGTGACCAACGAACTTGGCAGCGCCGAGTGGATATGGTCGCCGGCTCATACGAAAAACGACATACCGGTCGGCGATTGTTATTTTCGCAAGACGTTTGACGTGTCCGATCCGGACGTCGGTGAGGTGCAAGTCACTGCCGACAATGAGTTTGAACTGTTCGTGAACGGCAAGCAGGTCGGCGCGGGAAGCGATTGGCGGCAACTCCAAGTGTTTGAGATTTCCGCTCAGTTGATTAAAGGCCGCAACAGCGTGGCGATACGCGTGCGGAATACCGATCAGGGTTCTGCGGGCTTGGTGGGTCGGGTGCTGGTTCGTGAGAAGGGGGGCACCTATGTGAACCATCCCACGAATGCGAGTTGGAAGACGAGCGTCCGGGAATACACCGATTGGACCGCCGCGCAGTTTGCCGACAAGGAATGGATCGACGCCAAGAGCTACGGCGTGTTGGGTCTCGCACTTCCCTGGGGGAATGAAGTGGTGATCGCGGGGGTGGGGGCTCGTTTCAACGTGGCCAAGGATTTCGTCATCGAGCGGCTGTTGCGTGATGACGAAGTCGGGTCGCTCATCGCGATGGCCTTCGATGCGCAAGGAAATATCCTGGCTTCGCGCGAAGGTGGCAATCTGATGCTCATCACCGATAGCGATGACAATGGCACGCCCGATTCAGTGGGCGTATTCTGCGACAAGTTAATCAACGTGCAAGGCATCTTGTCGTTGGGGACACGGGTATTTGCAATTGGCGACGGGCCGGAAGGCGTGGCCTTGTATCGGCTCCGAGATGCCGATCGCGATGGCGTGGCCGAAGAAGTTCAAGCGATTGTGCCAATACGTGGCTCCAAGGGT
>JBGTEU010000299.1:0-3171 GCA_041747595.1 Bythopirellula sp. | reverse complement strand
AGTCGTTAGTCGTAGGTCCTGTTCCCCTACTTACGACTAACGACTAACGACTTACGACTTAAGCCTTTCCCCCCCCCAACTCTGCGTCTCCGCGTGAAAAATTCTTCCCCATTTTCTTGTAGAAATTGTGCCACGCTTTGTGGTAGAAGAGAGGAATAGTTTTTTTGGGAACCACGAATGACACGAATCTGCACGAATAATACTCAGAAGACGGTTTTCTATAACCCTATTCCTCAAGAAAGCCTTGTCGTCACAGACAAGGAGATCGAAATTCGTGCGATTCGTTAGATTCGTGGTTAACAGACTGCAAAAGTCGAAGTAGGTCATTGCCTCGAACGAGAGGCCCAAGGGGGTTACTTATGGAGTTTATTCCTGTTCTCACCGTTCCAAAACTAAAAAATCAGAAATCGGAAATCAGAAAATCGAAAACGATGCTGCCAAGTTGACCGTCTTGACCGTCTTGACCGTCTTGAAATGAGAAACTCAAGGGAACGAAACTGCGCGCCGCTAAATAAGGCAAACAAGGCAAACAGGCCAAGCTCACTCGCGATCAATCGGCGTTGCCCCCGCCGGCGGGGTTCCTTTGCCTTGCCGCACGTAATCTCCCCGGGCTTTGGAGTAGTCCGTGGCTTCGGGCAGTTCGGGCATATCGCCCGCGCGGCTCGCTTCGAACATCTTTTTGAGAAAAGGCCGGCACCAGCCGCAGCCGGTTCCCGCGCCAAAGCAATCGGCCAGTTGAGCCACGCGCTGAGGCCGCTCGACCCGCAGGAAGTTCGCGACCTTTCGTTGGGTGACGTGAAAACAGAGACAAAGCTCGTCGTCGGGTTTCATAATGGATGAGGGGCAAGAGGCCGGAGGTCAGGGGCGAGTGTTTATATGTCGGTTGCTAATCGCAACGCCACGCGTCGCGCGTTGTGAAATTCACGCAGATCGAGCCACTCGCTGGTCGTGTGAATATTATTCTGCCCGCAACCCAAAGTCACTGTCGGGATGCCGTGCGCATGGAGCCAATTCGCATCGAGTCCGCCGTTGGAGATATTGATCTCGGGCGCCAGGCCCTCCGCTTCAACGGCCACGCGTGCCGCCCGCACCGAGGGATCGCTTGTGGGCAGGTTGAAGGATTCGTAATCGAGCCGGCCTTCGATCGAGACCTTGCCGCACTCGCCGTCCGTGTTGCAAACTTGCTTGGCCGCGCGGTGAAATGCTTTTTCGATTTCGTCGATAATCCGTTTGCGAAACTTTGGATCGTGCGCGCGGGCCTCGGCACGCAGCCGCACCAAATCGGTCACCACATTGGTGGCAGTGCCGCCGCTGATGACGCCGACATTGCTCGTGCCACGTTTGCCGTTCTTCTCGATCAGTCCATGCCAACCAGTTTCGACGAGGTCGGCAATCGCCAAACCCGCGATGGCGATGGCGCTGATTCCCTTCTCGGGGTGCCCGCCAGCATGACTTGCGAGGCCGCGAATTTCCAGGTCCATCCGATAGCCGCCCGTCGCGCCGACTGTGAGCCGCGACGGCAATTGGCCATCGAAGTTGAAGGCCATCGCAGGCTTTCCCAGCAAACCAACGCTTACGTGACGGGCACCATGCAGGCCGGTTTCTTCTTGCACGGTCCAAAGAAACGTGAGCGGCGGATGGGGCAGGTTTTCTTTGTGAATGGCGAGCGACGTCGCCAGCAGCACGGCCACCCCCGCGCGGTCGTCGGCCCCCAAGCCGGTCTGCGCATCGGCGGCAACAATGCGTTTGCCGCGTTTAACGGGACGTGTTCCGACGCAAATCGGCACGGTGTCCATATGGGCGACAAGCATCCGCCGGGATCCGCGCAAAGTGCCCGGCAGTTTCAGGATGAGATTCCCCTGTTCCCCTTTGTGGACCGATTTGCGGTGGGCCGAGTCCGTTTTGAATGCGCTCGGCGGTGCCCCGGCGGCGAGCAGATGCTCGCGGACGTAGTCCGCGATGGGGCCTTCCTTGCCGCTCCCGGCAGGAATCGCGAGCAGTTCCATCAGCAGTTGCTCGGCGGAGGCGTCGGCGGACGTTGCGGAATTTTGTTTGCTTTTCACTTTGGCCATTTTTCTCTTTCTTAGGTGCCGCAAAGTCTGCCCATTTTCACCTGCAAGCACAACCCGAGGCAAGCTTGCCTGATTGTGTGGAAGTTTCCCGCACCCGCGCAATTACTGTCAGCATTGCTGGCAAAACCGGACGCAAGAGAACCACGCAGAATACCGATCTTATCTGAACAAGTGCTTTTGTGTGTCGTGAAGCTTACTGGCCCACCCTCCAGAGGTGGGTCCACCCCGAGCCGTGTTCGCCACGCCGCCGTTCCGCACTACAGCTTGGATGATTCATTTCCGGGGCAGGAGAGATTCGACATGCGGTGGGAACGACGCAGGCCGGTATGGCCTTTGATTGGCGGACTCGCTTGCCTGTTTGGGCTGGCCGTCGCTGCGCCGTACTATTGGCAGCACTCCGTTCTCAATGTCCACGAGCTGATCGAGCGTCGCTATCAAGTACGGCAATCGAATCTGCCCCTCGAAAAGCAGCAACTTCCCGTGCGGACGTCGTTTAACCTCGACACGTTACGCGGGATGCACGCCGCGCTGCAAAAATTGGTCGACGTAGAAATCAAGCTTCCACAAATCCCACAGCCGCGTAAACCGCTTGTCGTAGTGAGCAGCGAACTCGACCGTCTCGCGATGCTCGATACCCGTCCGGCTCCACCGAAATATCCACTCGTCGAACCAATCGCACCGGTAGTTGTGAAAACCGCGAGCCCGCTCTTGCGGCAGCCGCCACAGTTGTTGATTGACCGCTTGGAACGGCTGGCCAATCAACCGCTCGCCACCGAATGGGCGACCGCCGTGCTCGTGCGGGTAAAGCAGCTTACCGACAATTCGGCGATACAACCGGCGATGGGCATGCAGATTGTCGCTGAGCTGCGACAACTCGCCTCGGCTGGTCATATTCGCTCGCTCGAAATCTCCGATCCCGCGATCCAGCAAAACTGGTTGCAAGCGGCCGAAGGCCTGCAGCGCCGCTTGGGGATATGGGAACTGTTGATTGAGCGCGGCAACTCGGGACCGATCGCGCCAGCCACCAACGCCGCTAGCGACCTTATGCCGGTACTGACGAACGTCGCGTCGCTCTTGGCGGGAACCGCAAACGGCCAGC
>JBGTEU010000298.1:0-3438 GCA_041747595.1 Bythopirellula sp. | reverse complement strand
GTCCCACACTATCCAAAAGTCACGGAGTAAAAACCCAAACAGTGTTGGGACCTCTATTATTGTCGAGATGTTACTCTCGAAAGCTAAACTACTCGAAACCCAAGCTACTGGGCAGCTAAGCTACTCGACGAGGGATATTTCGTTTTCTCGAGCGGCTTGCGAACCGCCACAGGTCTGGCATTGATATTCTACCAAATCGACGCTGACGTCGCGCTCTTGAAATTCGGGAATGCGGACGGTCTCCATACTTTCGGAGCCCTCGCGATTGAATTTTTTGATTTTTTGCTCGACGTAAATGACGTCCTCAACGGTTTCGCGAACTTGTCTGCGCGAAATTTCGTGAACGTTTTGGTCCGACTGACAGTGGGGGCATTGGGGAGGCACGCTGGACAACTCGCAAAACAAAGATTCATCAACGGGGGAACGATTACGCATCAAGAGATGTCGTAGTCGTATTCCTCGGCCCAAAACATGTTGACATATTTCTTGGTGATGTAGTGGTCAACCTTGCGCTCGCGCCAACGCGCGTCGAGATCGCGATCCAGCTCTTGGAAGGCTTCTTCCGCCGTTCCGTCGAACCAATCCGCATCTTTTCGCGTGGAGAACTTGTCGATAGAGCTTTGGAAATCGTCGGAACAATCGTTCTCGAGCGCGGCGTTCAAATGCCATTTGAACATGATTCGCATCTTCTCTAGCTCGAGATACGTGAACGATCCTTCCTTCAAGACCGAACCGCCCCGATAGCTGCGGATCTCGTCCCACTTTTGCGGGTCGATCAAATCGTTGTTCACGCAGAAGTCGTGAAGCACCGTGCCGGGGTAGGGCATGAACGTCGACATCCACACGATGTAGGAGCGCAGCTTCGCGTTGAGCCGCACGGTTTCCATCATGTTTTCGCGAGTCTCGGTCGGCAGGCCGATCATGTTGAAGGCCTGCGGCTTTAAGCCATATTCTCGGGCCAAGCGAAAATCATCGATCAAAACTTTGTCGGGGATATTGCGATTGAGCACTTGGTTACGGATGTCGGCGTTGCCGGCCTCGACACCCATTTTCACGACCTTGCAGCCCATCTCCTTGAGCAGTCGGGCGATCTCTTCGTTGAATGCCAAGGGCTGCGTCGTGCAAGCGAACGGGACGCCGACTTCCTTCGCATAGCGGGGGGCCAAATCGGCCAACCAGCGGGAATAAATCGCGAATACGTCGTCTACGAACGTGAAATACTTGACGTTAGGATAACGCTGCTTGACTTCGGTGAGCATTCCGATGGTCGAATCGACGCTGCGGCGGCGGACGAAGTCCCGCATTGTGATGCGGTCATCGGTGTCCTTAGTGTCGTTCTTGTAGCGGCTGAAGAACGGCAGGTTGAAGCAATAAGTGCAGGCGTAAGGGCAACCCCGCGAGGCGATCACTTCCGCCCAGCCATGTCGAGATTCCACGATGCGATCGTAGGAAAACACGTCGCGGTCTTCGAATGGGAGCGTATCGAGATCCTGCACCCAGCGGCCCATTTTGTTGTCGATGATGTCGGCACTACCGTTCTCGGCATGGGATTTCGTCGCCGCGATGGTGGCCTGCGACGATTTGACGGAGACTTGTCCGCGTTTGCCCTCCAAGGCAACCGTTTCCACAAGCGCCGGTTGCGCTTTGGTGAGGACGGCCAAGCCGTTTCCATTAGATTGGCCATTGCCGTTGCTATAAGCGGTGATCTCGTGACCGTTGCCATTGGCGGCTGTGACGGCGAAACCCGTCAAGCCACGTGACGTGCGTTTGGCCATGATGTTGGCGATTTCATCGCAGGGGAGGCCTTGTTCAAGGCGGTCGACCAATTCGAGCAACGGCTTTTCGCCTTCACCCTTGCATGCGTAGTCGACGCTCTTCTCGGCGATGACGTCCTCGGGGACGGCGTTGGCGTGATGCCCACCGACGATAATCGGCGTGTCGAGTTGTCGGCGAATGAACCGCGCGAGCTGCTTAACGAAATACCACTGGTTGGTGACCGCCGAAAAGGCGATCAGCCCCGGGTCGTACTCCTTGATGTCCGCGACGATTCGTTCGGGATCGAGCGCGTAATCGAGCTCATCGGAGACGTGAATCAAGCGGGTGTCGTGTCCGTGTTCTTTCAGGTACGCCGAGAGGACACCGATGCCACAGGAATAACCTACTGATATACCCACGTCGGTATAAATAAACATGACTCTCATAGGAATGACCACTCACAGGCTTTTCAGGGATGCTTGTTATTCAAAGAAATGGAAAGCTAATCCATGCATCACTGGCGACGGAGAGCCTCACGGTCCCTTCTCGTAACCCACTGCGATTTTAGGCAATTCAGGCGGGGTGGAGATTGCGAAGCGGCTTATTGGTGGCAGACATCAATCAGAGGAGATTATGCCAGCCGCCACGGCGTTTTGGAATAGTTTGGGCAAGATTTTCGCAGAATCAGGTTTTTTAATTAAGTTTTCGTGGTCGTTTCTTGAACAACTCGCCAAAGGGAAGCCACTTTGCTCAATCGGTAGGCAATATCCGCCAGGGGATATACGCAAAGGTTTCAGCTGCAAACTGCCCAATAGCAGCATTTCCATGGCAACATGCCGTTGTCTTTGGGGCTATCAACGAGTGATGGGGGGTTGGATAATGAGCGCGGCCTTTAGGGAAAAATACTTCTAGTTCGCGTGAGGTCGAGGTCGATGACAATTGCCGTGACAGGTGCCGAGGGGCAATTGGGATTGGAGTTTTGCCGACAGCTTGGCCCCCGCGCGACGGCTTTGAACCGTGGCAACTTTGACCTCGCCAACCCTGCGCAAATGCGCGAAGTCTTGGAAAAACTCCGCCCCGAGGCCGTCATCAACTCCGCGGCTTACACGCTTGTTGACAAGGCGGAAACAGAACGCGAGCTCTGCCAGCAAATCAATGCCGACGCGGTGGGGCACCTGGCCGAGATTTGCGCGGATCTCGAATGCCCCCTCGTGCAGATCAGCACCGACTATGTATTTGGCGAAGGTTGCGGCGCGGGGCCGCACAACGAACAAACGGCAATTTCCCCGCAAGGCGTTTACGCGCAAACCAAAGCTGCGGGGGAACGCGAAGCCGGCCGGCTGACGAAACACATCGTCGTCCGTACCTGCGGCCTGTACGGCCATGCCGAGAGCAAACCCAACTTTGTGAAGACGATGTTGCGGCTCGGCAAAGAGCGTTCGCAGTTGCGAATCGTGGCCGATCAGCAGTGTACGCCGAGCTACGTTGCCGAAGTGGCCCGCGCGACGTTGTTTTTACTGGAGTCGTCCGCGTGGGGTTTGTTTCACGTGGTGAATGAGGGAGACACGACGTGGCACGACTTTGCCGCCGAGATTTTCCGGCAGGCCAATTTGCAGGTTGAGTTGATTCCCATCACGACGGAAGAATACGGGGCGGCGGCCCCCCGGCCGCGCGACAGCCGGC
>JBGTEU010000297.1:0-5355 GCA_041747595.1 Bythopirellula sp. | reverse complement strand
ATGTTGGTGGGCGAGAATCAACTTCTCCACGGCACCGCTCACGAAGTCCGAAACCACGCAATCGATTGGCGACCCGTCACCTTCGACCATAATGCCGGTTTGGCCCGTCGCGATGAATTTGGCTTTGACCCCTTGAGCCTTCATGGCGTTGGTGAGTTCCAGGGCCACGAGCATTTTGCCGACGCTGCAGTCTTGCCCGACTGTATGGATCCGCAAACATTCCTCACGGATGTTGAGTCGATTGGCTACATCGTGTTCGTTGTTCTTGCGAACGTCAATGATCTGCACGCCCTTTTCGACGGCGGCGCGGGTGAACTCGGGATCGTTGCTTAAGAATTCATGAAGTCCCGAGATAACATCCATGCCGCGATTGATGGCGGCGAGAATCACCGCACGCCAATCCGGCGGGATGCGTCCGCCCGATGGAGCAATGCCCAGCATGAGAGTATTGGCTTGCGGGGCATCTTCCAGCCGCGCAACGATGGGAATTGAGCCGCCAACCCCCAGCAATTCCTGAGCATTTTTCCCCGCTTGGGTGGAATCCAGGAGTGCAATCACTTGCTCTGGTTGGTAACGCACAACGCAGGTCGCCGTTTTACCCGTCACCGGTTCGGTGTGGCCTTCGGTCAAGATCACCAATCGTCGTCCCGACAAAGAATGAGAAGATCCGTTATTGGAAAATTGAGTCATTACTTTCTTGTCTTTCGTGCAGCGGGACACCGCCTAGTTAATCGCTGCATCAAACCTGGGTGAGGTAAAAACTAACCATCGGTACTTAGAGTTTAATAGCTGTCTGCAATGACGAGAAGAGTTACTCGACTCGAGACAACGAATAGCGTCACGATTTCGCGCAACCTCCTATTGCGAACGCGCATCCAAGTTGCGTAAGGCAAGATTCTCGGCCTCATTGCTGCAAAGAAACTCTGCCAGAGCTGCTTGTGAAACAAACACGTCACTATAGGCACAAATGCACTCCGAAGCATCTGCATAGTTTTCTAACACAACGGGTGAACCAAGCGACACCAGAACAAAGTCGCGTTTGGTGATCACTTCACGCACAAAACGATCTTGTTCAGGCAACAATCCGAACCGATACCAAGCCGCCGGTTTGACAATCATGGCTATTACAACTTGTTCGGCAGCAAGTGCGCTTCGCAACAGTTGCTTGTAGTCATCTGGAGTGGAATCGGGCCGAAGTTCGCGATACTCGGACCGAGAAAAATGTTCGCGTAAGAATGTGCCGAACGGTTGCTCCGAAGGATCAAGATGCGACTGATGGGGCCGCAACATCACGACAAAAAGATTTCGATCCGGCGACAAGGGCACAAGCTTTTTTACGGACGCCAATGTGCGAATGGATAGTCTCGCTACAAACTTAGCTAATTGATCGGCTTGATCGAGAACCGTAGTCAGCGATTCCTTTGGCGATGTTAGAGTGGATTGTCCGAGAACCGCGTGCTTCAACTTGATAGTTCGCCCACACGCTTCGTCGACTCGTGATAGGGGCAAGCGACCGTCGGAGACTGCTTGTTCGAGTGCGACCAATACTTCGCCCGGATCAAGCACGTCGAGTTGCAAATCGACTCCCGCGAGCAGTGAATGCAGCACCAGTTCGCCTTCATTATCAAACCGCGACTTCACCCCTTCCATGAGCAAGCTGTCGCTTACGACCGCGCCTTCGAATTCCAGTTCGTCGCGCAGAAGCTCCTGGAGAATGGGCTTCGAAAGCGTGGCGGGACTGCCGTTCGCATCCCAGGCAGGATATTGAACGTGCGCCGTCATGATGAGTGGTACGCCCGCTTTAATAGCCGCACGGAACGGCACGAGTTCACAAGCGGCCATTTCTTCGCGGCTACCCTTCACAGTGGGAAGTGCATGATGCGAATCTTCATGGGTATTTCCGTGGCCGGGGAAATGCTTGGCGGTAGCCAGAATCCCTCCCAATTGGCACCCGGCGACATAGGCGGAAACCAATTCAGCGACGCGATGCGGATCGTTGCCAAAGGCACGGGTGGCGATGATCGGATTGCGCGGGTCGATATTTACGTCGGCCACGGGCGCAAAAGTCATATGAATGCCGTGAGCACGAGCCGCCAAGGCCGTGAGTCTCGCGAACTCGCGAACTTGCTTCGCGGCATCGTCACCAAGCGCATCAAATGCCATCGCGTGCGGGAACAAAGTGTATCCGCGAAGTTGTTGGCCGATGCCACGTTCGATATCCGCGCCAATCAACAGCGGATAACGGGACTTCGCTTGCAATGTCTCAAGTGTTCGCGCGGTCTTGTCACATTGGCCGTTAAAGAGCAACAGCCCTCCGAGTGCAAATTGTTCCAACACTGCCGTGACACGATCCGCGTCCTCTTCCACCGTTCGCACGGGAGGAAGATTCGAGCCGATGCGCATGAACAAGAGTTGCGCTAACTTGTCGCGGAGCGAAAGCGATTCCAAGTTGGGAAGAGCATTCATCACGGTATCGGTTCCTCTTCCACGCCTGCAATGTTGCGACCGAAGTTAGGGTCAATTTTAATCAAGGAACAGACGACAAAGCTGGGGATTGTGGCCACCACGACCCAAAGGAAAAACCATTCGTACCCAAATAGCTCTTGCAGTTTACCGCTGACCATCCCCGGCAACATCATTCCCAATGCCATAAATCCGGTGCAGATCGCGTAATGGGCCGTCTCATGTTCGCCACGGGCCAAGTACAGCATGTACAACATATAGGCGGTAAAGCCAAAGCCATAACCCAATTGTTCAATCGCCACACAAGTTCCGATCACGTAGAGACTCTCGGGCTGGGTCTGCGAAAGAAAGACATAAACCAAATTGGGCAAGTTGATGGCTGCAACCATCCACCACATCCAATGCCGCAGCCCTTGTCGTGACGCAAGAATTCCTCCGCAAATTCCCCCGGTAAGCAACATGGCGACCCCTATTGTTCCGTAAATCCAGCCAACCTCATCTGTGGTCAGTCCTAGTCCGCCTTCGGTGCGGGGGTCGCGCAAAAAAAGAGCAATGATTTTGGTGAGTTGTGCTTCGGCAAAACGGTACAACAGCAGAAACGCCAAAGCAGGCCCTATGCCTGGCTTGCGAAAAAAAGAAGCGAACGTGTCGCCAAAAATTTGCAGCAATTCCGTTATTGAATGCGTGTATCGATGGATGTCCCCTCGCGGTTGTGGAAGTACCACGGAGTGATATGTCCCCGCGAAGAAGAACACAACACCGAGCGCCAAGAAACCGATCAGCCAGGCGTGTTGTGGAGCAAGAGAAACCTCGAGGATGCCCACAAGAATGACCAACAGCCCTTGTCCCGCGATCATGGCCATACGATAGCACGTGCTACGGATGCCTACGAACCAAGCCTGATCGCTTTCGGGCACGGCAAGCAGATAAAAACCATCCGCGGCGATATCATGTGTGGCGGAGCAGAACGCCATCACCCAAAAAAAACAGAGCGACGCCACGAAGAAGTGGTCCGTGACCAAAGACAGTGCAACGCCCGCCATACCAACGCCGAGTAAGAATTGCATGACGACCGTCCACCACCGCTTCGTGCGCAAATTGTCGACGAAGGGACTCCACAGTGGTTTGATGACCCACGGCAAATAAAGCAGGCTCGTATAGAGTGCGATGTCGGAGTTGGAAACGTCGAGACTCTTGTACATTAACACCGAGACTGTGGCGACCACCACATTCGGCAGGCCTTCAATGAAATACAAGCTCGGGATCCACCACCAAGCCTGTCGGCGGCTGTAAGCAGTTGGCGGGACAGAGAGTTTTGGTTCTGACAAGGGTGCTCAATCCGATCAGCGGTTATCCCGCTTGTACCAACTGAGAGGACTTTCTTGACCGATGCGATCCACAGTCGAGACCGCAATCGCCGTCGGAGAGGCCGATTTCTCAAGATGGTCCAAGCGACATTCCGACTTGCTGCCGGGAACAACATTCACGTGCCAATCGTCGCCCTGTTTGGTCCTCACTACCCACAGCCAACATTCGTGCTCTTTATCTGTCGCGAGCGAAACGACCCACGCCCCGCCCGACTTTTTCACTTGAATCTTAGGCGGTTCGGAATTCTGGGCACGTGATTCTGCCAGCCAGGGACTCGCCGGCACTAACGCAGGCTGCCGATAGGGACCTTCCAAGAGGGCATCAACAATCCCACCGGCGTTACGCGAGAGGGCCTTCATGCTGAAGTGGACGTTGCCGGTCGCGCCTTCTTGCGCCCGGGTCACCCAGATTTGCGCGATCAGTTCATCCGGGGCCCAGGTCTGATTGTCGGCATTGAGCATACGAGAAGTGTAATTGCCCGGCCAAAGATGGCGCTTGGCTTTGTTCTGACCGTGCCACCAATCGAGCAAGGCCGAATAACTTTGCTGTGGGGGACCGATCTTCCAATACAACTGAGGAGTGAAATAGTCGACCCACCCCTCGCGGAACCATTTTTCGGCGTCAGCGTAGAGCGATTCGTATTGGTCGAAGCCCTTGATTTGTGGCGGCTTGCCTGGGCGGCCGATTCCAAACGGACTGATGCCAAACTTGACCCAAGGTTTGATTTTCTTCACATCCTCGTTGATTTGCTGTACGAGCCGATCGATGTTCTCGCGACGCCAATCGTTGCGTTCGAGCTTGGTCCCCGCTTCAACTGCTTTTTGCCAGCTCGGATCGTCGGGAAACGGAACGAGCTCCTCTTTATCATTTCTTACGGGATAGGGGTAAAAGTAATCGTCCATGTGGATGCCATCGATGTCGTAGCGCTCCACCACGTCGCGGATCACGGCCATCGTGTGTTCAAACGCCGCCGGCTCCCCCGGATCCATCCAATGATATTCGCCGTATTGTTTGACAATCTCGGGGTGTGTCTTGCTGATATGGTTTTCCGATGCGGGACTCTTAGTGCCCGTGTGTCGGGTGCGGTAGGGATTGAGCCAAGCGTGCAATTCCAGACCCCGCTTGTGGGCCTCTTCCACGGCAAACTCGAGCGGGTCGTAGAACGGCTCGGGGGCTTTCCCCATTTCTCCGGTGAGAAATTCTGACCACGGTTCGAGCTTCGACGCATAAAGCGCGTCGCAGCTTGGCCGAACCTGTAAGATGATGGCGTTGAGATTGAGCCGCACGGCGTCATCCAACAGCGCACGCATTTCTGCTTGTTGCTCTGCGGTGGAAAGTCCTGGTTTGGAAGGCCAGTCGATATTGGCGACCGTGGCGACCCAGGCCGCGCGGAACTCACGTCGTAGGGGTACGACTTCGGCCGCGAGTTTATCACTCTTTTCGGTAGGCTCGCCCCAAGAAACGCTCGCTCCGCAAGACACGAAGAGTTGAAGTACCAAAACTGCTTTGGAAACCAACACAAGC
>JBGTEU010000296.1:0-2375 GCA_041747595.1 Bythopirellula sp. | reverse complement strand
CAAGATCACCGTGAGCGAACCTTGCAGGACTGCCCTCGATGGATAGATATCGAGTTTGCCGAAACTCGAGCGAAAGTGAGCCACCGCAATCAGTCCGCATCCCAGTAATACGCCCACATTCCCCAATACGGCCAGATCGGGGTTGTAAGCGGAAAATAGCAGGATTTGGCTGAACGAATAGAGCTTTACGCCAAAGATCATCGCGACGCCAAGAAACAGATACTTGATCCGCCAACGGCTCATCCCGACTGAAGCTCGGAACGTCTTTTCAAGGTTTGCGAGAATGCCCAACGTAATCAAAAGAACGGCGATGACCCATGCTTTCCCTGGATTCAAAAATCGGAGTGCCTCACCCTCGTCGGTAACGATGTGATCGAGTATCCCTTCCTGAAAGACGATCAGGATGCCCAGAGGAACAACCAGAGAGGCCAGTACAATCCATTTCCAACGCCGCAGGAATTCCATCCGGTTGCCGCGCGCATACACAAGACTGAAACTCAGCCACACTGCCACCAGAGGCGATTTCACCATGAGGGCTAGCAACAACGGCTCTTCAGCATCGGCACTGCCCGCTGCCATGGAGGCCGCGTAGTCAGCCAGTCGCTCAACCCCCAGCAGCAGCATGCCGAGAAAGAAGCACCAACTCGTCCAGCCGCGAGGCTGACGCACCACCGCGGCGGAGCCCGTGAGCAGACACACGACTGCGGCAATCCATGTCAGTTCCGGCATCATTGCTCGATGTCTCGTGCCTTGCCCGAGCAATTACTCGGTCGATCTACCAATTGCTCCGCTCCACGAAAACCACGTCGTAGGGCCTGAGGTAGAACGCCTGGCTCTCTGATCCGCCCAGTGGGGCGGCCAGATTCAACACGAAACGCCGCTGTTTTCCCCCCTCGGTACGAATCACGTAAACTTTCTTCGGATTGGCCAGTCTGCTAAATCCCCCCACTTCCATCACCGCCTCTAGGACTGTGAAAGAACGGTCAAGTGGAACTTTGCCGGGCTTTGCCACTTCGCCAGAGACATATACCGATGCTGCTGGCTGGTCGAGGCTCACGAATACCGTGGGATCGTTCAGGTGCGTCTTATACATCCCCGTCAGCGAGGATTGTAACGAACTGGCTCCTCGTCCGCTTGCCTGCACGCTTCCGACCATCGGCAGGCCAACCTTGCCGTCCGGCTGAATCTTCAGCGCTTGGTTCAGTTCCGGCGCTCCTGGATAAGCGACGCGTATTACATCGCCCACCGCGAGGGTGCTCCGAGGCATCGCGGAGCCAGCTCCAACCGGAACTGTATAATCTACATTCGAGTTACCGCAGGCGGACAACGCCAGCGCCAGTATGCTCATGCCGAACAATGAGACAACGCGGCTATGCCAGCGATTGTAACGGCTCGGATTTGCGGAATTTAGGTGCGCGTGCGCACCACTTATCATTTTTGTTTTCTTTTTCATAAATTTCATTTGTACGTGTTAGATCATCGATGAGAGGGATGCAGGGGAGTTTGTGAAATGGGCAATGATTGTGACGCTTTCAGGACTGCCTCAATCCGCATGAGCCTCCCGATATTCGCAATTTGCACCCGACTGTAATCAAATTGCGCGATCACAAATCGCCGCATAGGTCGTGTACCAACTCTAGGAAATGCATAAAAATGTTAAGGGGGACTATTTCTGCGCAGGATTCTTGTAATTTATTACAAAAAAAACGTGCGGATTACGGCTTATCATAGCCTCCTCTGAGTCAATATTTTCTGCTTATTCTTACATAGATTCGCATGTTGTAGACGCAGAGATCCCGAAGAAATTTCTTTTACCCGGTGGCGTGTCAAGGTAGTAAATACCCTATGTTAACACCACGCCATTTTGTAGAGTCAACCTTCGGTTTCAGCGTCACAGCGCTACTAACATTGCTTATTGCAATCTCTCTGAGTATCCCACTTTTAGCTAGCACTTCGGGTGTGTCTGGCAACGTCACCATTGCGTGGGATCCGAATGCCGAGCCAGATGTTATCGGCTATCGTGTCCACTATGGGCCACAAAGCGGAGGCTACACCAAAACAGTCGATGTCGGATCAGCCACGACATTCGAGATCGCCGGGTTGCTTGAAAACAAAAACTACTTTTGCTCGGTAACCGCCTACAATACCTACGGCATGGATAGCGATTACGCCGAGGAACTGGTCATCAATATAGCGCCCGGGGTCAATCCACCCATCGCCGGAGAGGAATTCAGTATAAAACAGATGACTTTTGGTGCCAACAATTCGGTGACGTTCGAGGTCTCTGGACTGAATGGCAACATCGTGGAAGTGTGGGCTTCGCCCAATCTCGCAAACTGGACTCTCATCGATACCCTCATAAACGTCAGCAGCCC
>JBGTEU010000295.1:0-4425 GCA_041747595.1 Bythopirellula sp. | reverse complement strand
GGCACTGGGAATGGAAATGTCCCAGGATTATCACGAGCGGACTCGTCTGTTTAGCGCCCAGAGCTTTTTAGGGAACGTGTTTGCCATGGGGACCCCCTGGCTGCTCAAATTGGCCGGGAATGATTACTTCCGAGGAACCGGCGGAACTCTTATCGATGGAATGTGCTACGTATCGCTCCTCGTCGCGGCATTTCTGATCCCCATGAGTTTTTGGTGGTTTCTTGTCCTCAGGGAACCGGGCTTTGAAGTCGCCAAAAAGAGGCAGAAGTCGGCCTTTTGGGATGACATGCGTATCGCTGGTTCAAACAAGACATTCCTCCGACTAGTGGCGACGATTTTTACTCTCGCAATGGGGTTTAATTTCGTCTCCATCTTCAACTATTACATCACAATCTTTTATCTTTACGGCGGCGACCCCATCGCCGCCGTGGACTTACTCGGCTACGCCGGAACCACCTGGGCCGTCACGGGACTCATTGCCGTGTTTCCACTCAATTGGCTTAGCAGACGACTTGGCAAGAACAAGACACTGTTGATTGCGATCGGACTAATGTGTGCCGCGCAACTTTCAAAAATCGTTTGTTACGACCCCGAGATGCCTTACCTGGTTCTTATTCCCACGGCGCTCCTTTCGGCGGGGATGCTGATGTTTTTCACCTTGGGGGCTTCGATGGTGGGCGACATCTGCGACGAAGATGAACTTAACACGGGCACTCGATCGGAAGGCACTTATTATTCCGTCTATTGGTGGTTCATAAAAATGGGCACGGCATTCGCCAGTTTTGTGACCGGTGCCCTGCTCGTTTATACAAGCTTCGATGAGAAACAGAATGTCACAGTCGACGCTTTACTAGGTCAAGTGCGGTCAATGCAAGTCCAGGTCGAGAGCTGGCAGCCTGACCAACTGCCGGATGCCCAGCGGCTTTCTCAATTGGAGGAAGCTGTAGACAAAATCGTGGAGAAAGCCGACCTATTGAACACGCACTTCCACGATCGCTCGAAGGATTTGCCCGGTCAAGCCGGTCACATCGAGCAATTGACTCAACAACTGGATGCCTTGCGAGCTAAAGCTGCCGCACTGGCCATCAGCGGGAACCGGTTTGTGAGCGCCCCGCCAGAGTTGGTGAATGAAGCAAAACAACTGGAAGAACTGACGACTCAACTCAGGGTACAGTCTCCCGAAACTTTATTCCACTTGCGGTTGGTCGAGATCGGCGTGCCGCTCCTGCTGAGCGTGATTTCCATTACGTTCGCCTTGGGCTATCCATTGACCGAGACTCGCTGCTACGAGATCAAGGCAGCACTCCAGAAACGAAATGCAAACCAGAATGAATAGCTCGGCTAAATTCCCGGCTGATTTCACATGGGGCGTGGCCACCTCGGCGTATCAGATCGAAGGGGCCGCCGCCCAAGAGGGCCGAGGGCCGAGCGTTTGGGACACTTTTAGTCACGCCCCGGGGAAAGTGAGAACAGGCGACACGGGCGACCTGGCTTGCGATCACTACCGCCGCTTTCGCGATGACGTGGTCCTGATGGCCGAGCTCGAAATTCCCGCGTACAGATTTTCTATTTCCTGGCCACGCGTGCTTCCAGAAGGCGTCGGCAAGATTAACCGCCAGGGTCTCGACTTTTACGATGCCCTGGTCGACGACCTATTGGCTCACCACATTCAACCTTGGGTGACCTTGTTCCATTGGGATTATCCTCAGCACCTGCAAGACAAAGGGGGATGGCTCCACGCGAAGAGCCCCGCATGGTTTGCTGACTACGCGCGGATCGTCGTCGAGCGGCTTTCCGATCGCGTGCAGCATTGGTTTACCATCAACGAACCGCAATGCTTCATTCGCTTTGGTCACGGTGACGGGAGCAATGCACCGGGTTTGACGTTGCCTCTGCAGGAAAGGTTATTGGCGTGCCACCATGTTTTGTTGGCACACGGGCAAGCCGTGCAAACGATTCGGGCCGTGGCCAAGAAACAGCCGTTTGTTGGTTGGGCCCCCGTGGGGGTCGCGGCAATGCCGGCGTCGGAGAGCGCCGCGGATGCCGCAGCCGCGGTGCAAGCCATGTCCGCCGTGCCGGAAAACTTATGGACCAACACACTGTTCAACGATCCGGTGTTTTTGGGTGCCTATCCGCAAATTGCCTGGGACAACTCTGGTTCCGCGATGCCTCGCAGTTCTGATGACGACATGAAGATCATCGCGGCTCCGCTCGATTTTATGGGGCTCAATATCTACATGGGAACCACCGTGCAGGCCGACAAAAATGGCGAGTACATTGAAGTGCCGCCAGGGCCGGGCGCTCCACGGACCGCCTTCGACTGGCCGGTGGTGGAGGAATCGCTTTATTGGGGAGTCAAATTTTACGCGGAGCGCTACAAGGTTCCGATCTACATCACGGAGAACGGCATGGCCAACCTCGATTGGGTCGACCTGCAAGGCAAGGTCCGCGATCCCCAGCGGGTCGATTATCTCACCCGCTACCTCGGCCAACTCCACCTCGCAATCGCCGAGGGAATCGACGTGCGCGGGTATTTCCATTGGTCGCTGCTCGATAACTTTGAATGGGCGGAAGGGTTCAGCAAGCGATTTGGCTTGGTCCACGTCGATTTTCAAACCCAACAGCGGACCGTCAAAGAGTCGGCCTATTGGTATCGCGACGTGATCCGCTCCAACAAACTTCCGCAGTAATGCGCGGGGGTTATTCGACAACTTCAAACTCACCCGCCAGCGGCGCGGCGGAACTGCCGCCAACATAAAGCTCGAATTTTCCCGGCTCGAGGATTCGTTCTTCCTCGTTGTTGTAGAACGACAAATCATCGGTCGAAATGGGAAATTCCAGCACCTCGGTCTTGCCCGGTTCGATAAGGACACGGCGAAATGCCTTCAACTCGCGGACGGGACGCGTAATGCTTCCCACCAGATCGCGGACGTAAACTTGCACGACCTCGTCGGCGGCAATTTTTCCGGTGTTTTTCACCGGCACCCGCACCGAGAGTATTTGTCCCTTGCGGAGCGATTTCGTCGAGAGCTCAACTTCTCCATATTCGAACGTCGTGTAGGACAAACCATAGCCAAACGGGTAGAGCGGATAAGGGCCCACGTCCAGGTAGTTAGAGTTGTAACCCAACTCCATGTCGAATTCGTCATCGAAAGTTTTGTCTTTGTCGAAATCGTACGGCCGAGGGGGGCGACCCGTGTTCACATGATTGTAGTAGAGCGGAATCTGCCCGACGGCCTTGGGCATGGTGACCGGAAGTTTGCCCGAAGGAGATTCGACTCCCCACAATAAATCGGCAATCGCGGGCCCAGCCATGGTCCCTGCATGGAACGAATAGAGCACCGCATCGACTTGCGCGATTTGCGCTCCGATCGTGAGTGGCCGACCAGCTTGCACGACCATCACGACAGGTTTTTCTGTTTTAGCAATTGCTGCGACGAGCTCGTTCTGAGCGCCCGGCAAATCAAGGATCGCCCGGCTCCGTGCCTCGCCGGAGATATTCGCACGCTCGCCAACAATCAGAATAACGACATCGGCTTTCTTTGCAGCGGCTACGGCGTCATCGAACTTGTCGGTGCTGCGGTCGAAATCATCCGTCAACCCAGCCACGTAGTTCACTTCAATCTTGTCCCCCGCCGCGTCACGAATTCCCTTAAGCGGCGTGCGGCTGTCCTCGCTCCGACCGTCGGGAATCCATGTGCCGAGTTGATCGTGCTTGGCATCGGCCAAGGGACCGATCACGGCAATTGTTTTGATATTCTTGGTGTCGAGCGGCAAAACCTTTTTCTCGTTCTTCAACAGCACGACCGATTGGCGGGCGATCTCTTGCGAAACCGCCAGGTGTTCTTCGTCGAGCAAAATCGAAGGGCGATCGGCATCGGTGTAAGGTTTTTCAAAAAGTCCAAGCTGTGCTTTGACGCGCAAGATTTCGCGGACCATTTCATCGACCAAGCTTTCCTCAACGTTGCCATCCTTGACAAGTTTCACCAGATGGTTGTGGTAAGCGAGGCTTGTCATTTCCATGTTGACGCCCGCCTGAATGGCAGCCTGGGCCGCGGCAGCGGAATCGGCGGAATAGCCGTGCGGAATCATCTCGGCGATAGATTCCCAGTCGCTCACCACAAACCCGTCGAATCCCCACTCCTTGCGGAGGACGTCTTGCATCAGCTTTTGATGCCCCGACATGGGAATACCGTTCACGTCGTTGAAGCCACTCATCAACGTGGCGACCCCCGCATCGACGGCCGCGCGAAACGGAGGCAAATACACATTGCGCATCAACGACGGCGAAATCACGGTCGTGTTGTAATCGCGGCCCCCTTCAGCGGCGCCGTAGCCGACAAAGTGTTTTGCGCAGGCGGCAATGCGATCGGGGGCGCTCAACGTATTGCCTTGATATCCCCGCACCGAGGCGACGGCCATCAA
>JBGTEU010000294.1:0-4684 GCA_041747595.1 Bythopirellula sp. | reverse complement strand
GGCGACCGCGACCGTCGACTACTAATGCTTGCCGGGGGAGCGGGAGGAATCGGTGCGATTTTTCGTGCTCCTCTGGGAGGCGCGCTCTTTGTCAGCGAAGTGCTCTACGGATCAACGGCACTTGAGACCTCTGCCGTGATTCCTTGCTTTATTTCGTCGATTACCGCGTACACGGTATTCTCGCAAATCTATGGCACTGGCCTGGCGTTCAAAACTCCACCGGGGCTGGAGTTTGGCGGAGCGATCGAAATTCCCTTTTATCTCGTGTTTGCTATTCTCTGCGCGCTTGTGGGCTATGTTTACGTGATTGTGTTTTACGGCATGAGAAATCGTGTATTTCGGCCGCTCACCATGCCTTTATTTCTCAAACCCGCCGTTGGCGGACTCATGCTTGGCGTGCTTGTAATCTGGCTTCCTCAACTCATGGCGGGGGGATATGGCTGGATCCAAATGGCAATCGACGGCAAATTAACATTGGGTTTGATGTTGGTCCTTTGCATCGGCAAGATTTTTGCCACGTCGTTCACAATTTCTTCGGGTGGAAGCGGTGGTGTTTTTGCTCCGTCCTTATTCATTGGTGCAATGCTTGGCGGAGCCTTTGGCTTGGCCTGCGAAGAGTTTTTTCCGAATGTCATCGCCCACCCCGAGGCATTCGTTTTAGTCGGCATGGGAGGATTTTTTGCCGGCGTCGCCCGTGTGCCGTTGACTGCGATGCTCATGGTCTGCGAAATGAGCGGTAGCTACGATTTGCTCGTACCCCTGATGCTCGTCTGTATCATCAACGTGGCTGTGCTTTCCTCACGGTGGAGTCTCTACGAAGAGCAAGTCCCAGGGCTCGTCGATAGCCCTGCCCACCAAGGCGATTTTGTCGTGGACGTTCTCGAGCAACTGTTTGTCCGAGACGTTATGGATTTAAAACGAAAGGTCGACCTCATTCCCGAAGAGATGCCCCTCACGGAAGTCCTGCGCATGGCCTCGTTTTCCAATAACAGCTATTACCCCGTGATTGATGCCAAGCAGCGATTGGCGGGCATCTTTTCGCTACGTGATTTGCGTGCCGTCCTTACCGCCGACACGACGGGCTCACTCATCGTAGCGGCAGATATTGCCACCCAGCAAGTTCTTACCGTCAAGCCTGACGACGACCTGCACACGGCACTTCGCCGCTTCACTCAAAAAAACATCGATTACCTGCCGATTGTTGAGACCGATGCTCCGCGACGTGTCATCGGCATGCTGAGCCGTCACGATGTGATTGCCGCGTATCACAACCGCATTGGTGAGATTCAACGGCATGACAAGTAAATAGCACCACGAAATTCTATCCCCTTTGGCCAAATCGTGAATTCAGCTTGCTAGAGGCACATGATCGATTTGAGCATCGGGAAGAACTAGAGCCTGGTCGTGATTGCGGAACGGATCGCCGTCCACATGCCATAGCCGGCGAGTGCGAGGATAGAAACATTGCTTAGCCAAAATGCCACGTCGTAGAGTAAGCTCGGCTTGAGTTCGGGGAGTGAACGCCAATAGCGGAAATAAATGGCCGATACAACGACGATCAACAAGATCATTGCCGTTGCCAGCCCACCGAACATCACCATTGTCACCGGCTGTTTGATCCACAGAAACACACTCGCCCACAGAGCGGGAAACACACAGGCGAGGGTCTTGATCGCGCGGCCGCGCTGACGCGGATCATCAAAACGAATCCAACCAAACTGGCTAAACGTATCGCTGTAAATGCGGGTCCATGCGGCGAGGGCGGAAAACGCGGTGGAGAAAAGCACGAAGAAAGCCCCGGCAAGGAATACATCTTTGGCCCACGGTCCGAGCGATTCGGTGTACATATTGGCGAGTGAACTGACCATAGCATAACCGGCGGGAATGTCCCGCCGCGCGTGCAGTACTGCTGCTCCCAACAGGTAAAACGCGGCTGTGACAGTGGTGTAAACAATCATCGAAACAATCGCGTCGAACATCATGACGCGCGTCCAACCGCGTGCCCGCGCTTGCCAAGCATGATCATCGCGTCGGTAGGGTCCAACGCGGGCGGCATAACCTTTTTCCAAAAGCCAATAGGTGTATTGCATAATCTCATCGCCACCGACCCCGGTGAGACCAAACGCGCCAAACACGGCGAACATCGCGCCGGCGGGCAATTGTCCCGTAAGACCGGAAGCCAGCTGCTCGAAGGTGATCGCGTACTCGGTCCACTGCAGCGCGGCAACCGAGATAAGCGTAAGAATTGTGAAGGCCAGCGTCAGGGCAAGCGAAGAGAGCTCGATCAATTTGTACTTCTCGCTAAAGACCAGCCCCGCCACGACAACCGCACTTATCCAGCACCATGCGGCAACCGAGATCGTGGGGAAAACCAAATTCAATAAGAGCCCCAACCCGCCAATGACACCGCCGACTTGGAGAATCTTGATGGGCAGCAGCGCCAGCCAAAGCCAAATCATCGCGTGAGCACGGCCCCATCGCCAACCGGGGAGCTTGTTGATCGCGGTCAGGGCCGTTTCACCGCTTTGAATCGTGTGTCGGCCGAATTCAAGCTGCAGGGCAACCTTTACGAAGCAGCTCAAGAGAATCACCCACAGCGTGATGAATCCCACTTCGGCACCGAGCGCGGTGGTGGCGATCAATTCGCCGGAACCGACGATCGATGCGGACAGGACAAACCCCGGCCCACAGTATTTCAGCTGTTCAAGAAACCGCGTGGGAGGCTCTTGGATTTGGCTACCATCAAGGACGTACGGATCACGTTTGGTCAAGGTATTTTTCCTACAAGCGTCGTTGAAGAGATGATACGTCGCGAGTGTAAGTGTGAAATACCGTTGCGGCAAGAGTTGGCATTTGCTTTCATGAAATAAATACTGTACAGTACTACTGTACGCACATTTATCCCCAGGACTGCAGCTATGGCAATTGAAACAACCTACACACAAGTTAGGACTCAGCTTGCCAGCTACCTTGACAGTGTCGTCGACAATCAAGAGGTGGTGATCGTTAACCGTCGTGGCAAAGAACCTGTCGCCATGATATCGGCGGCTGAATTGAGCAGCTTGGTTGAAACAGCTCACTTGTTAAGGTCTCCCAAGAATGCTCAGCGGCTTTTGACTGCTCTTCAACGTGCTCGTGCCAATAAAGGTACGCGAATGTCGTTGGAGCAACTACGCAGGAAGGTCGGTCTTGTCGAAGAATAAAATCAGAGATGCAGTTTTTCATCCTGAGTTCCTTGAAGATTTGGAATTCTGGATCAAGACGGATCGCAAGACTGCCTTAAAGATTCTCAAGTTTGTCGAAGCAATTCTTCGTGACCCTTTCTCAGGTCTTGGCAAGCCAGAGCCTCTTAAATACCTCGATGCCGATGCTTGGTCTCGCCGTCTAACCCAGGAGCATCGCATCGTGTATCTCGTGCAGGACCAGCGTCTCGATTTTCTCCAGGCTCGATACCATTATTGAGGGTTGCCGGCTGAAGACACCCAGCAGACAAGCCCCGCCGAAATCGCTAGAATGTCGGCGAACGCCCAGCCGCCGGCGTCTCGCGCACTCCCCCGCCATCCGCACTTCCAGGAAGAATGAGAGTCATGGCCACCGCACTGAAAACCGATCCGTTTGCCGCCCGCGACACCTTTGAAACCGGCAATGGCCCCGCCGGCATTTACCGCCTCTCAAAGCTCGAAAGCCTGGGGCTGACCAAAGTGGCCGCCTTGCCGTATTCGATCCGTGTGTTGCTCGAATCGTGCCTGCGGAACTGCGATGGTTACGTCGTTACGGAAAAAGACGTCGAAGCCCTCGGCAAGTGGACTGACACTTGCGGTGTGTTGGCACCCGGCGACAGCGGCGTTGAAGTTCCGTTCAAACCCGCGCGGGTTGTGCTGCAAGACTTCACCGGCGTGCCGTGCGTGGTCGATCTCGCCGCGATGCGTGCCGCAATGCAGCGATTGGGGGGCGATCCCAAAAAGATTAATCCCCTCGTGCCGGTCGATCTGGTGATCGATCACTCGGTTCAGGTGGATTATTTCGCGTCGGGGCAAGCACTCGATTTGAATATCGAACTCGAATTCTCGCGGAATCGCGAGCGTTACGAATTCCTGCGCTGGGGACAGGACGCCTTCAATAACTTCCGCGTCGTGCCCCCCGGCACCGGCATCGTGCATCAAGTAAATCTCGAATATCTGGCCAAGTGCGTTTTCTTGCTAGAAGATCACGCCGGTAAGGTGGCAGTGCCCGATTCGCTCGTGGGCACGGATAGTCACACCACCATGATCGATGGCCTTGGTGTTGTTGGCTGGGGCGTCGGCGGCATCGAAGCGGAAGGGGTCATGCTCGGCCAACCGATTTATATGCTGATGCCCGAAGTTGTCGGTATGAAACTCACCGGCAAACTTCCCCCCGGAACAACCGCCACCGACTTGGTGCTTACCGTGACCGAAGTGCTGCGGAAGGAAAAAGTCGTTGGCAAATTCGTCGAATTCTACGGCGATGGCGTGTCGACGATGTCGCTTGCCGATCGCGCGACCATCGCCAACATGGCCCCCGAATACGGCGCGACGATGGGGTTTTTCCCCATCGATTCCGAATCGCTTAATTATCTGCGGCGCACGGGCCGCACCAAGGCCGAGGTGGATCTCGTCGAGCGTTACACGAAAGAGCAAGGGCTCTTCCGCACGGATCAAGCGCC
>JBGTEU010000293.1:0-1960 GCA_041747595.1 Bythopirellula sp. | reverse complement strand
CGGAGCTCTTTGACAATATTGTTCACCGCTTCCTCGCCCAGCATCCCGCAGCCGTCATCGTCAACCTGGGGGCGGGACTCGACGGGCGGTTCTCTCGTTTAGACAACGGACAAATCCGCTGGATCGATCTGGATCTCCCCGACTCGATTGCCCTGCGTCGACGATTCTTCCTCGAATCACCCCGAAATGAGTTTCGCAGTCAGTCGGCCTTCGATCCCTCCTGGATTGAGGCGGTTGCCGACGACGCCAATCGTGGTGTGTTAATCTTGGCCGAGGGCTTGTTTTGCTATTTCGAGGAATCCGAGATTCGCCGGCTGTTTGTTGCCATTGCCGATCGATTGCCCGGGGCCGAGATCGCCTTCCAATCAATCTCGCCGCAATTCGTGAATCGGCAGCACAAAGTCCCGGCGATCAATTGCACGCAAGCAATTTTCCGCTGGGGCATTGAATCGGGCCGGGAACTGGAAGAATGGGATCCGCGAGTCGAATTTGTCGATGAGTGGGCCTTTATCGACTTCCATCGGCCGCGATGGCGGTATCTGCGGCTGCTTACGCTGTTGCCACCCGTCTACAAAACAGTGCGCGACGTGATGAAGATTACGCACATTCGTTTCAAGATATAGCGAATCAAGCGGACTGATTGTCGCTGCGCACGGCCTCGAGGATCACTGCGTCGCGGATATCGGTGTGGCGCATCCGAACCAACCGCAATCCCACTCGCTTGAAGAATGCTTCGAATTCTTCTTGCGTCCGCATACCCCCCCCTTCTTCGATCATGAGCTCCACGTCGAGCAGTTTCACGAGCCGGTCGGTGCCGTTCTCGGGCTGAACCACCGCGTCGATCACCATCAATGTTGCATGCTCATCCATGGCCTCGCGGATGCAACGCAGAATCTGCTGGGCGTTTTCATCGTTCCAATCGCGGAGCGAATGTTTGCTGATGTAGAGGTCGGCTCCACCGGGAACGGCTTCCAAGAAACTCCCCGCCACGGCTTCGCAACGGTCTTGCAAACCGGCGGCCACGATCAGCTTGGCGGCCTCGGCGATCGTTTCGGGTAGATCGAAAACGACGCCGTGCAGTTGTGGGTGCTGCCGAAGAATTTCGATCACGAGTGCTCCGCGGCCACCCCCCACGTCAACCACCTTGCGGAATCGACCGAAATCGCCGGCGGCCACAATGCTGCGGGATTGCCATTCGGTGAAGGCACTCATCGCCTTGATGAAATTCGCCCCCGCCTCGGGATGGCTAGTGTAGTACTCCCACGAAGACTGGCCGTGGACCAGCTTAAAGCCGCTTTCACCGGTCTTGACCGACTCCAAGGCCGCGGTCGTGGCAAGCCAACCTTCCTCGCCCATCTTGATGGCCCAGTAGCGCATCGACCCTTCAACATTGCTGAGCAACTGCCGGGACAGCCGGGTGAGATGAAAGCGGCCACGGCGATCTTCCGAGAACACGCGAAAACTGGCCAGCGCACGGAGCACGCGATAGAGCGATTTTTCGTGGCAATTGGTGAGCCTGGCAAGTTCCGCACAAGTCTTGGGCCCATCGGTCAAGTAATCGGCAATCCCCAACGCCGCAACAATGTAAACGCAGCGGGCAAGCCAAATCGAGTGCAACATCCAAAAGATGTTGGGATACCAGGGCCCGGGCCAGAGCCAATCGGTCACGCGCGTCATCAATCTCCGCAAGAACTGCATGGAAAAACTAGGCCTGTGGTTGCGCCGAGGAAGGAAGATTCAGCGAGCCGGCCGTGACGACCGCCCAGGCGTGTAGCCAATATCCGAGCGTGCCGGCGTAGAGACCCGCCACGGCAATCACGGCATTCGTGGGAAGCATTTGTTCGGCAAAATAATGATAACCCACGGCTGCGACGGCACACGCAATCGCGAGGGCAACGACGCCCCGTTTAAGTCCGGTGAGCCAAGCTTTTTTTGCCCAGGGTTTTGTTGCATCCACGGG
>JBGTEU010000292.1:0-12951 GCA_041747595.1 Bythopirellula sp. | reverse complement strand
GCCCCTCCCCTAGCCCCTCCCCAGAGTACTGGGGAGGGGGATACAAAAATCACTCGGTCCGAACGTCATGATTCTTGCCGCGCTATCAACGTCGCTTGTGCTCGTGGCCGTGTTCCTTTGCGGAACGGTGCTGGGGGCTCTCGCCAATTGGGCGATCTATCGGTTGGCGTGGAATCCTCGCGAAATCTCTCCCTGGGGGCCGAAGCCAGAGAGCGCTAAGCCGCGAGCGGCACTTGATCGGGTACCGATTGTTGGCTGGCTCGGACTGGCGCGTGAATCAGAGATTCATGGCCGGGGCCATTGGGTGCGGCCGATGTTGTTGGAACTCGGCATGGGGCTCGGACTCGCCGCGCTTTGTTGGTGGGAAGTTTACGAGCGTGGGCTTATCCTTCCACAAATCGTGGACCAACTGCAAAACACTTTTGGCGGAGCGTTTGCGATTCCACCAACTACCATACCGTTCGACGCGGTCTGGCCGACGTTCCTCAGTCACATGCTGTTAATAACGCTGATGGTCGCGGCGAGTTTCATTGATATTGATGAAAAAATTATCCCTGATGAAATTACTGTACCTGGTACGATTCTGGGATTGGTGCTGGCCACCTGCATGCCGCTGAGTTTGCTGCCACTTGCCACGTTTCCCAACGATCCACCCGAGTTGGCCGTGGAAATCCCGCTGCAGCAAATTGCGCCGGGTCTGTTGGGATATGTCGAACCAACGACGCTCACATCCCCGAATCCGTGGCCAGAGAATTTAGATGGCGCCCCCGAGTGGCGGTCGCTTGCGGCGGGTCTGGGTTGCTGGTGGCTGTGGTGCTTCGCGCTCACGCCCCGAATCTGGCGGGGACGCCGCAGTTCTTGGAATAAGATAAAGACCATCGGACGACGCGTGATCCGCGAGCTCACCCGCCCCCCGCTTGGCGTCATCGCGGGAATAGGAACCGTGGCCATCACGTGCGTTTGGTTTTGGGGAGACGCTTCTTGGGTGGGTCTCTTGACCGCGCTGGTGGGACTCGCAGCAAGTGGTGGCCTGGTGTGGATCGTGCGGCTCGTCGGTTCCGCCGCACTCGGGCGCGAGGCGATGGGGTTCGGCGACGTGACGCTGATGATGATGATCGGCACGTTCCTCGGTTGGCAGGCCTGCGTGATCGTGTTTTTTGTCGCCCCCTTTGCGGGGCTTGTCGTGGGTCTGATTCAGGCCGTCACCAAACGGGACGACGTGATTCCCTACGGCCCGTTTCTCTGCCTGGGGGCGGTGTTTGTCATGGTTTGCTGGGCCGCGGTATGGAGCCGCGTGGAGTTCGCCTTCCGCCTCGGTTGGTTGATGCCCGCCGTGCTGTTCGTCTGCTTCATTCTGCTCGGCGTGATCTTGTTTCTCTGGCAGCAAATCAAGGTACGGCTGCTGGGATTCGGAGGGGAAGAATGAGGCTCTTCACTAAAACGATTCCCTGCCGCACGGACGCCGAATGGCTCACCGCCTTGCCGGCGATTCGTGCTGCCCGCTATGGGGTGATTGAAACCTCTGCCGGGAAGTTGCAGGCAATTCACTTGCGGCCCTTTCCAAAACTGTTGACTTGGCCGGAACTTTGGCCCGTCGCGACTCGCTATCATGCCGGCGGGGCGGCCGACCGGTGCCTGCTCTATTTCAACCAGCCCCGGTCGTGCCCCAATTACTTGGCGCTCAAATACGTCGTCTCGACCCGCGGGACGAGCTTCGCCACCTTGCGAGCGGCGATTGTCGCGCTCGAGGGGATCGCCCAAGAAAAGCGAATCGACGCGATTGTCTGTGATGTTGCCAGCAGCCGGCTCTCCGACCGCCTTCTCGCCCGTCAGGGTTGGGAAAAGCATAAACCCCAGCGGTGGCATCGCAATTTCATCAAGCGGTTCTATGGGGAATACCCGACGGTCAAATTGCCTGTGCTAGCACGCGCGTCTACGAGCTGACCTTGTTGCGCCTCGCGCTGCTTGCTACCGTTCCGCCCACGCGCGAGGCGGATTCTCCGTGCTCGCACCCTTTGGTTTGTTTGCGAAGCATGTTCACACGCCTGCCCATCAACGTCGCCATCGTTTTCTTAATCTGCGCGAGCGGGTGTGGGCGGCTGGCATACAAACCCAACCCCCAAGCCACCGCCGCCTCCGACCAGCAAATGCAGTTGCTCGCGCAGCAGAATCAAGAATACCAAACCCGCGCGCAATCGCTCGACCGCGACAATCAAGAACTTGAAACGTTGCTCGCTCAGTCACGGCAAAAAGTGCAGCTTCTCACCGACGAAATCAGCACCACCCGCGATCAGCTTCGCTCGACAACCGATCAAATGTTGGCCATGCGCGACGACAACACGCAGCTTCGCAGCAAGACGTCGGCCCTGGTGGCCTCGGCGAGTCAGCGCGAACAGGGCGAAATCCGCGCGAACAACAGCATGCTCAAGAATCTGTCGCTCGCCAACATTCCCGGCGTCGAGGTGCGGCAGGACGGCGATCTCGTGCGGGTGGAAATTCCCGCCGACCAGATTTTCACGCCCGGCAGCCCCTACTTGAAAAACGATGCCCAGCAACTCTTGCAGAGCGTGGCGACCGACCTGCGGCAAAATTTCCCCGAGCAGATCATCGGCATCGAAGGGCACACCGACGACTCGGCGACCCATTCGCAGCAATTCCCCACCAACCACCATTTGTCCGCCGCCCAGGCCCTGGCCGTCTACAATGCGGTCATCGAACGGGGTACCATGCCCGCCGTGCAACTCTTTGTCATCGGCCACGGCGGCAACCACGCGGTGGTCTCCAACGCGACCGACGCCGGCAAGGCCCGCAACCGCCGGATCGAGTTTGTCGTCTATCCCGAGCGAATCGCCAGCCGCCCTTAGTGAACTGCATCGCGATCTTCGCTAGAATAACGAACGCAGGACAGCCAACGTGTGTCGTACAATTGCCGCTTGCGGCTTAGCGCGTTTTAATATCTTTAACGGGACCCGCCATGATCGCGATTATCGACTACCAAATGGGCAACTTGCGGAGCGTGCAAAAAGGATTTGAACGCGTCGGCCATGCGGCGGCGATCACCAGCGATCCCGCGATTCTCGCCAAGGCCAGCAAACTTGTGCTCCCCGGCGTGGGTGCCTTTGCCGACGCGATTGCCGAGTTGGAACGTCGCGAGCTCGTCGGACCGATTTGCGAAGCGATCGAGAGCGGCAAACCGTTTCTGGGAATCTGTCTCGGGCTGCAACTCTTGTTCGACCGCAGTTTCGAAGACGGCGCACACGAGGGACTCGGCATTATTCCGGGCGAGGTCCGCAAGTTCCAAATCCCCGCCGAGTACAAAGTTCCTCACATGGGTTGGAATGAGGTGCATTTCACGCGCCGCGCGCCGATCTTCGAAGGAATTGCCGACGGGGCGCATTTTTATTTCGTGCATTCTTACTATGTCGTCCCCCAGGATGACGGCGTTGTCGACGGCCGGGCTTCTTATCCCGATCCATTCTGCGCGACCGTTTGGCGTGACAATCTCTACGCCACGCAATTTCATCCCGAGAAAAGTCAACGCGACGGTCTGCGCGTCCTGCAGAATTTCGCCGAGCTAACTTAGCCGCTCTCGTCACGCTCGCCGGACTGGTCGCTTTCGCGACCAGTCCAGCACGAACCGCCTGCTTGAATTTTGCGCTACGCTGTGCGATATTGCAGAGAGGCACTCTTCACGAAAAACCCGGAAGCTGGTGGCAACAGGATGCAGATTTGGCCTGCGATTGATCTTCTGGGTGGCAAATGCGTTCGTCTGCGGCAAGGCGATTACGAACGGGTGACGGTCTTTTCCGAAGACCCCGTCGCACAAGCGCTCAAGTTTCAATCGGCCGGGGCCAAGCATCTCCATCTCGTCGATCTCGACGGTGCTCGCGACGGCCGGCCTACCAATCGCAGCGTCATCCGCGACATCGTCTCCGCGGTTGACATGCAGTGCGAGCTCGGCGGCGGGGTCCGCGACCAGGCGACCATCGACGACCTGTTGGCCCTGGGGCTCGATCGCCTGGTGCTGGGGACCAAGGCCCTCAAGAGTGCCGATTGGTTCCGCGAGATGTGCGTGGCGTATCCCGAAAAACTGGTGCTGGGGATCGACGCCAAAGACGGCTTCGTGGCGACCGACGGTTGGCTTGAAGTTAGCAGCCTGCAAGCCACCGAACTGGCCGATCTCTTTCGCGACGTGCCGCTGGCGGCACTCGTTTACACCGACATCGCCACCGACGGCATGATGCAGGGCCCGAACCTCGCGGAGATGGCCCGCATGCAACGGCATGTAGCGATCCCTGTCGTAGCCTCGGGGGGCGTGACTACTTTGAAAGATGTCGGCGAGCTCGCGGCGGCGGGACTCGCCGGCGCGATTATCGGCCGCGCACTTTACGAAGGCACCATCGACTTGGTCGAAGCGATTCGCCTCTTACAAGATCAACTCACTAAGACGCCATCAACAGCGGAGACAGGAGTAGGAGCAGAGCGGTAACGATTCATTTTTCATCAACATCATGACAAGCGAACGTCGCGGCGGCGGTTGATTCGTTTGCTCAATAGCTTTTCACAGGGAGCAACCATGGTTAGGAATGTTGCGGATATTCGGAACCTTGCGATTTGTGGACACGGCAACGCCGGCAAGACGACGCTCGTCGATCAATTGCTCATCCACAGCGGAGCCCTGAATGGCAAACCGAGCGTCGACGCCGGCACGAGCATTTGCGACTTCGACGAAGAAGAAAAGTACCACAAGCATTCCATCGAATCGACCGTGGTCTATCTCGACCACGCGGGCAAACGAATCAACATCATCGACTGCCCCGGCTATCCCGACTTTATCGGCCAAATGGTCGGTGCCTTGCGAGCGGTCGAAACGGCCCTCATTGCCGTGGACGCCCACTCGGGGATCAAAGTCAACACTCGCCGCGCGTGGTCGGAAGCCGGCAAGGCGGGCTGCGGCCGCATTCTCGTGATCACCAAGCTCGACACCGATAATATCGACTTCCCCGGCCTCGTGAACACGATCAAAGAAGTCTTTGGCAACGGCTGCGCGCTGCTCAACGTGCCGGTCGGTTTGGGGGATTCGCTCAAGGGGGTGATCAGCACTCTGGAAGTTCCCGGCGACACGACGGGGGCCGTAATCGATCCCAAGGGAATCCACGAAGCCCTTGTCGAATCGATTATCGAGGTCGACGAAAAAGTGATGGAGCGCTATTTCGAGGGCGAGATGCCCTCCGCCGCGGAGTTGAGCAAGTTGATGGTTCAGGCCATCGCCGCGGGAACACTCACGCCGATTGTCTGTGTGTCGACCAAGAAAAACGTCGGCGTGAAGGAACTGATGGATGTTCTCGCCACGTCTACCCTACCTCCCGACACCCTGGCACGAACCGCCGGCAAAAATGGCGACACGGTCACCTTGAAAGCCGACGCCAAGGCGCCGCTGGCCGCGCAGGTGTTCAAAACTCGCATCGACCCGTTCGTCCACCGCTTGAGTTTTATTCGCGTCTACTCGGGCACTCTCAAAAAAGACACCACGCTCGAAGCCAACGGAGCCCGCAAGGGCATTAAGATCCCCGCGCTGTTGAGCGTGCAGGCCCACGACACCTCCAATATCGACGAAGCGGGTCCAGGCGACATCGTCGCCGTCGCCAAGTGCGAAGACCTGCACACGGGGATGTCGCTCGGCGACGTGCAACTCCCCCCGATCAGTTACCCGACCCCCATGGTGGGTCTCGCCGTCGCGCCGAAAACTCGCGGTGATGAAGCCAAGCTTTCCGGCGCGTTGCACAAGATCACCGAAGAAGACCCCACGATCCATCTCGATCACGACGCCGAGACAAAGGAAATGGTCCTCACGGGAATGAGCGAACTGCACCTCTCGATGATTCGCGAACGGCTCAAGCGCCGCGACCACGTCGAAGTGGATGCCAAGGAACCCAAGATTCCCTATCGCGAGACCGTGCAGACTGACGCCGAGGGGAGCTACCGCCACAAGAAGCAATCGGGCGGGGCGGGTCAGTTCGCCGAGGTCCACGCACGGATTTATCCGTTCCCCGAAGGAACCGACCCCGAAGAGTTCGGCACAAAAGAACGCTTTCCCCATCTCAAGTCGAAGCACTATCACGAGAAGCACAATTTTCTGTGGGTCGATTCGGTGGTCGGCGGCTCGATCCCCGGCAATTTCATGCCCGCGATTGAAAAGGGATTTCTCGAACGGCTCAAGCAGGGAGTGATCGCGGGTTATCCGATTCAGAATGTGTGCGTCGAGGTTCACTTCGGCAAGGACCATCCCGTCGACAGCAACGAAACGGCATTTCGCATCGCCGGAAGTCGCGTGTTTGCGGAGATTTTCAAACAAGCGCGTCCCGGTCTGTTGGAACCGATCGTGAACCTGCACGTCACCGTCCCCGCGGGGAACGTCGGCGATGTTTCGAGCGATCTCTCGGGCCGCCGTGGCCAGATGGTCGGCATGGAAACCGTCGGCGGAGGCATGACCACCGTGGAAGCCCGAGCCCCACTGGCGGAAGTCTCGACCTACGCCCGCACGCTTTCCTCAATGACGGGAGGGCAGGGGAGCTACACGATGGAATTCTCCCACTACGACGTAGTCCCCGGCAACGTGCAGCAAGAGATTATCTCCAAGGCTCAACTCAAAGCCGAAGAAGAATAACCGGCGGCGCGTCGGGGGACGTAAGTCCCCTGCATTTGGGCGAATGAGCGCGGCGAGAAAATGCAATAACGAATTCCCAACGCCTCCTGATTCAATTCGAATAACTTATCAGTGTCAATCAGCGGTTCCTATCTTTCCCGTCGTTCAATGGTCCTTCGGAAGCTGATGCATCCGGCTCGCCAAGTGGCCAATAATTGTTGTTGAAAATCGTTTCTGATTCACGATAATGAGATTCGCCCCTCAGTAGGCGTGTTCCTTGAAAACGTGAATTGGCCCGCTCAGTTTTGCAGGCAAACGGAAATTTCTGTTCTTCGCGTTGCGTTTTCAGTCAGCTTGGCAGCAAATAAGTGCCTGCCAACCTGGACAACCTGAACAACCTTGCCAACCTCATGAAGTCTGCAGGGGACTTACGTCCCCCGCTCGCCTGAATATTTACGGCAAGAATCGCACTTTGGCGGCGAATACGGTATTATCTCTCACTTACCGAGAGTTGCCCCGCTGTTGCTCGCGAGCCGTTGATGACCCCACTGATCGAACTGGAAGAGATTACCAAGAATTACGGTTCGTTCCGGGCGCTCGATCGGGTATCGCTTATCATCGAGCCGGGGATCACCAGTCTTTTGGGACCCAACGGGGCCGGCAAAAGCACGCTCATCAAGGTGCTGCTGGGACTCTTGCGGGCGACCAGCGGCCGAGGCCGACTGTTGGATTTTCAATTGGGCCGGCACAATCGACAGATTCGTGAGCGGGTCGGCTACATGCCCGAGGACGATTGCTATCTCGCAGGGCTCTCGGGGGTGGAATCGGTGCAACTTGCCGCGCAGCTTTCGCGGTTTCCTGCTTTGGAAGCCTTGCGACGGGCTCACGAGATTCTCGATTTCTGCGGTGCGGGACAAGAACGTTACCGCACGGTGGAAACCTATTCCACCGGCATGCGGCAAAAATTGCGCTTCGCGCAGGCTTTGGTCCACGATCCCCCACTGTTGATTCTTGATGAACCCACCTCGGGTCTCGACCCGGCCGAGCGCGAGGCGATGCTCAATCGGATCAAAATCTTGGCTCGCGAGCATGGCAAGGCCGTGCTGCTCTGCACGCACATCTTGCCCGACGTGCAAGCGGTGAGCGACGCGGTGATTATTCTCGCCAAGTCTCGGGTACGGATTGCCGAGCGATTGGAGCAGCTGAGCCAACCGACTGCACCGTCACTAAGAATTCAAGTGCTGGGCGACGCGGCGGATTTTGCTTCGCATCTCGAACGGGCGGGCCTCAAGGCAAAAGTCGATTCCACCAGCGCGCTCACGGTTGACGGTCCCCACGCGGAGCTCGCCGCGAAGATCTGGCAGATCGCCGCACGGGCCCAGGTGAGCGTGCGATCGATCGAACCATCGCGAAATTCCTTGGAACAGATTTTTCTTGCCGCGGTCCGGGAGCAACCCCATGCCCATTCATGATCTCGGTTACCGCGGCTGGCACGAACAATTGGCCTCCCCCTGGACGCGGTGGGTGGTGATCGCCCGCGCCGGGATTCGCCGTGCGTGGCAAAGCACGTGGCTCAAGCGGATGATGTTTTTCGCTTGGTTGCCCGCCATTTGGTTCGCGGCGGGATTTCTTATCTGGGAACAGTCGTTGCTTGAGCCCGACATGCGGGATGCACTGCAAGTTTTTCTGCCTGATTCACCGGCCTTCGAGGGTCTTACTGAAAGGGTCAATATAGATGATGAAGTCGTGGCCCGGCACTCGGTTTGGTCCTGGTTACTTTACGCATTCCTGCGGTACCCGCAGGGGGGGATCATGGTGTTGATGGTAGGAATTATCGCCCCGCCGTTGATTTCGCAGGACGTTCGCTCGCGGGCGTTTCTATTGTATTTTTCTCGACCGTTGGCGCGGTGGCAGTACGCGTTGGGAAAGTTGGCAACCGTTTGGTTTTACTTGTTGACGATTTCCGCCGCCCCGGCCCTGGTGCTTTACTTTTTGGGAGTGTTGCTCTCGCCGAGTGCCGACGTGGTGTTCGACACCTGGGATTTGCCGCTGCGCATCGTGGCGGCATCGGCCGTGTTGATGATCCCCACCGCCTCGCTTGCGCTCTCGATGTCGTCGCTCACTCAGGAAAGCCGTTATGCGGGGTTCGCCTGGTTTGCCGTGTGGATTCTGGGTTGGTTTACCTACGCAGTGATGATCGGCGTTGAAATTGAGCAACGGCGTAACTCATTGGCTTCTGAAATTTATGAAAAGTGGGCTCCCGTGTCGCTTTATCATACGTTGGGCCAAGTGCAAGGTTGGGTCTTTGGTTTCGCGACGTTCGAGCAGATCAAATACCCCGCCGCGACGCTTGCCGCGATTACCGTGTTCTCGACCATTATTTTGTTTCGCCGAATTTCCGCCCCCTTGCGTGCTTAACCTTTGTCCATGATCGAACTTTCCCACGTAACCAAGCTCTACGGCACCGTGATCGGCGTCAACGACATGACGCTTGCGCTCCCTCCCGGAGCCTACGGACTGTTGGGTCCCAATGGTTCTGGCAAGAGCACGCTTCTGAACCTGCTCACGGGGCAATTGCTGCCAACGATTGGCCGCGTGCGGGTGTTCGGCGAGTCGCCACGGAATAACACGGCGCTTTTTCATCGCCTGGGATATTGCCCGGGTAGCGAAGGACTTTACGCGAATGTCTCGGGCTACGATTGGGTCCACTATTTGTGCCGGCTGCAAGGCATGACTTCCTCCGCTGCCACGACCGCGGCTCAAGAGGCCCTCGTAATCGTCGGCATGAGCGAATCGATGCACCGCCCGATCGCGAGTTATTCGCGGGGAATGCGGCAGCGCGTCAAGCTGGCACAAGCCATCGCCCATAACCCCGATTTTTTGATTCTCGACGAGCCTTTCAATGGTTTGGACCCCATTGGCCGGCACGAGATGGGTGAGCTGCTCAAGAGGTGGATTGGCCAGGGAAAGAGCTTGCTGCTTGCGAGCCATTTGCTCTACGAAGTCGAGGCGGTCACCGACAGTTTTCTATTGATCAGCGGCGGCCGATTACTGGCCTCGGGGACCGCGGTCGAGGTCCACGCACTGCTGGTCGACGTGCCCAACGAAATCACCCTTCGTACGAGCGACCCGCGGCGCTTGGCCAGCTTGATTTTGGAACATGAGATTACCGACTCGTTGCGGATCGACCACGACCAATTGGTGATTTCCACGCGGCACCCGGCAAAACTTTACGAGAATTTGCCCGCTTGGCTCGCCGAAACGGGCATCACGGTCGGCGAAATGCACTCGGCCGACGAATCGCTGCAGGCGCTGTTTAATTCACTGTTGAAAATTCATCGGGGAGAATTGGCGTGAACCCCAGCAGCGTGTTGGCAGTTTTTTTGTTCGAATGGCGTCGGGCCTTCACCTTGGCACGCATGGGCTGGTGGATGGTGCTCGCACTTTTTCCGGCATTGATCGTCAGCATGATCCGCTTCGCGCTGCGGGGCGAAACCATGCCCCACGAGCCATGGATTGTGATGCTGTTCACGCTGATTCCCATGCTCGTGAGCATGTTGGGGACATTTCTCTGGGCGACGCCGGTGGTCTCCGCGGAGCTCGAGCGGAAGAGTTGGGTTTATCTCGCGGTACGGCCCCACGGCACGATCAACGTGTTGATCGGCAAATATCTGGTTGCGCTCACCTGGGCCTTGAGCGCGGCACTTGTGGGATTGTGCGCGGCGATGGTCATCATCCCTCATGACTCCATGCGAATAGGCGGAGTCATCGCCCGCATCACCCTCCTATCGTGCCCCGCTTATGCGGCGCTCTACTTGCTTTTGGGCACGCTGTTTCCCAAGCGGTCGATGGTAATCGCCGTGGCCTACACGCTGGTGTTTGAATTGATCATCAGCTTCATTCCCGCGATCATTAATACCCTGACGGTGCAGTACCGCATCCGCACGCTGCTTTTCATTTGGAGCGATATGGAAATCAATGCCGAGATGAACGCCCTGTTAGCGTTCTTGGGCGAGCCCCCCGCGTGGGAACACGTGGTCGTGCTCATCGCCTACACGTTGACGCTCCTCGTGGCGGCGATTGGCGTGGTGCGTGCGCGGGAGTTTTCCAGCACCGAGGAGGGCGAAGGTTAGCGACTACTTCACCGGCGGCAACATTTGGGCGACGGCGATTTGTGCGGTGGGAATTTCCAAAGGCGAAACGTGGCCATCGACTGCGATTGCTTCCACTTTGCCGTAGCGATGGCCGAACGGAGCGCTCGCATCGGCCACCGGTTGGCGATGCACCCAGAGATGGCGGTTCTCTATATCTAGCACCCAGTAATCGGGAATTCCCATACCAGCATAGAGATTGGCTTTACGACCTCGGTCAAACACAAGTGAAGATTTGCTCACTTCGACTGCTAGAACGGCAGTCGATGGATGCTCGGAAAAGTTAGCGATGGCTCCTTTGACAACTGTGACATCAGGCTCCGGTTCGGACCACTCTCCATGAATGCAAGGTCCTTGCTGGCGAACCCAATAGGATTCCCCAAAAATCTTTTCTAGCAAATGAGCAATCGTATCAATTGACCAAAAGTGCTCGAAGCTTTGTGGGCTCATCTGAACGATCTCCCCATCTATAAGTTCTACTCGTTCATTTTGAAAGTAGCCCAACTCTGCAAGATGATGGTATTCCTGCCGATTCCAGCGTTTCACACGGGGAGGAAACTCTTCCTGCCGTGCGGGGGGGAATGCCATACTAAGGGGGATGGTGCCCGTCAGATTATCGGGGACTGTGCTCATGTTAGTGATTATAACCACGAGAATCCTTCAAGCCAATTAGCTTGCTAACTGCTGCAAAACAGCCAACCCGCGCTCTAGCGTTTCCCAACTCGCCGCGTAGGAAATGCGGAAGTGTGTGTCGCGGCGGCTGAAAATATTGCCGGGGATAATGAGCAACTCTTTTTCAATCGCACGGGCGACGAAGTCATTCGCCGTGCTGGCTCCGGCGGGCACTTTGGGAAACACATAAAACGCCCCGCCCGTGGGTGCGACTTCGTAGCCGGCTTCGCGGAGGCCGTTCACGATAAAATCTCGCCGCTTGCGGTATTCAGCGACTTGCTCCGTCATATCGGTTTCGAGCGCTGCCACCCCCGCCCACTGGAGCGGATGCGGTGCACAAACAAACGTGTATTGCTGCATCATTGTGAGCTTGTCGATGATCGCCGCGGGCCCGTGAATCCAACCCATCCGCCAACCGGTCACGGCGTAGGTCTTGCTGAATCCGTCGACCACTAACGTCTGATCGTTCCATTGGGCGGGACTGGCCGGCGAATCGTCGTAGCTGAACGTGCGATAGATTTCGTCGCTCAACAGCGCGATGTTCCCTTCCGCGGCGAGCTTTGCGAGGGCCTGCACGCTTTCCTCACTGGCCACCACGCCGGTGGGATTCGCGGGGCTGTTGAGCAAAATCAACTTTGTGCAAGGCGTGATCGCCGCGGCGACTTTGTCGACGTCGATCGTGAAGTCGGGGTAAGTATCGATCATCACGCACTTACCCCCCACCATCTTCACCAAGGCGGGATACATGACGAAGTAGGGGTCCATGAAGATCACTTCGTCGCCCGGATTCACAAGCGCCAACATCGTCATCACCAGCGCCCCGCTCGTGCCGGACGTGATGAGAACCCGCCGGTCGCCGTGACCGTACTCGGCATCGACCCGCGCCTGCAAAGCTTCGCGGAGTGGCGGGATCCCTTGAGTAACGCTGTAGCCGTTTTTATCGCTGCGAATCGCTTCAATCGCGGCGTTCTTCACAGCGTCGGGCACGGGAAAATCGGGCTGCCCAATCGACAGGTTAATTGGGCTCTTCATCTTCGCCGCAAGATCGAACACCTTGCGGATGCCAGAACTATCGAATTCGCTCGTGCGGTCTGCTAACCAAGGATGAGACATAACGGAGAGGACAGGGTTGAGTGGTCAGGGGTCAGAATCAGTCAACACTATAACCAATTCGCTTGCGGTTTCGCGAGCGCACCTCAAACATTACACCAACGGTTCGGCCTGGGGCTGATTCGTCCCTGCGGCACGCCACTGGACGAGGGACACCATCGCCAAGGTGCCCGCCATCGCGGCGATTTGTAGGGTCGTAAGCCGTTCGCTGTCGTACTGGCCCCAGACGAGTGCCACCAGCGGGATCACATAGGTGACCATTCCCGCAAATAATGGGCCTTGGAGTTTTACTAATTGGATGAAGAGCAGGATCGCCAATCCGGTACTGAACATTGCCAGCAGAGCGATTGATACGACTGCCATCGGCCAGCC
>JBGTEU010000291.1:0-5119 GCA_041747595.1 Bythopirellula sp. | reverse complement strand
TTTTTGCCGCAAGGCTCCATCATGGCAGAAGTCGTCGAAATCAACGATCTCGAGCAGCTCGAGCCCTACCAACACGCCTGGAATGCGTTGTTTCGACAGACCCCCCGGGCTTCATTCTTTCATACTTACGAGTGGTTTGTCACGTATTGGAAGCATTATGGCGAAGGTCGCCGGATGCGGGTCCTCGTTGTCCGTTCCGGCGAAACCGTGATCGGCATCGTGCCGCTCTGCGTGATTTCCGAATCGCACCGGTTGAATAATGTGCGGGTCTTGACCTACCCCCTCAGCGATTGGGGCATGTGGTACGGACCACTCGGACAGAACCAGTCCGCGACCATGTTCATGGCCCTGCAGCACTTGCGCGACACGCCGCGTGACTGGGACATGATCGACCTGCGTTGGACCCCGGCCGACGTCAAGAACTACGACGCCACGGGTCGAGCCATGTCGGCCGTTGGCTGGAAACCCCACCGTCTATTGTATCAACAGACTTCGCTCATTCGTTTCGCGGGCACCACTTGGGATAAATACTTCGCTAGCCTGCCGAAGAAATGGCGCCACGAAATCCGCCGCCAGATGCGCAATCTCGATCGTCAGGGCAAAGTGGAATTCGTTCGTCATCGTCCCGCCGCGGCCGATTCGGGTGACGGCGACCCTCGTTGGGATTTGTTCGACGAATGTTTGCAAGTCTCGCGAGAAAGTTGGCAAGCCAATGCCCGCAATGGCAACACGATTTGTCATGACGACGTCTTGCCGTTTATCCAAGCGTGTCATGCGGAAGCGGCTCGTTTGGGGATGCTCGACATGGCCGTGTTGCGCGTCGATGGCCGGCCGCTCGCGTACCATTACAGTTACCACCATGCAGGGGAAGTCTTTGGGCTGCGGATGGGTTACGCTCGCGAGGCCCGCGATTGGGGCGTCGGCAAAATTCTGCTCAGCAAAATCCTTATGGATTGCTTCCAGCGCGGAGATCGGGTATTGGATTTGGGCGTCGGCGAGTTCGATTTCAAAGCACGCTTTCGCAACGACGTTGAAACAAGCTACCACTACCGCTACAGTCCGTGGAAGGCATGGCGGTCGCAAGGCGTGCGAGCCTCGCAGTGGCTGCGTCAACAACTTGTGGGTGACGAATCAAATTCGGTTAAGCCGGCGATTTCTTAATGCCGTGAATCCCTCGGGCAGAGACGTCTGAGGCACGCGACATATTAAAATGTTCGCGCCCCTCAGACGTCTGCCACTGAGGTGCCGTCCCCCCCAATCTCATCGCTAACTTTTGGAGCCAAGGTTAGCGACAAGCGGCAAAAATTGTTCACCCGATTGTCTGTTGTCAGTGATCTTCACCAAAATCAGCAGATTGCTGACGGAGACACCCAGCGGCTTACCGTTGCGGTTCGCTCATCGTGGTGGCCGATTGTTCCTTGAGCGCCGCGGCTTCGCGTGCCAGCTTAAACTCAGGCCCGGGGGCGTAGTACTGCACGTCGTCGCTCAAATAATAGCCGCTGGGCAAGGTTTGTCCCGCGATGTCCATTTGACAGCCCGTGGCGGCAAGCGACGCCAGCATCAACAAGCCACTGCAGAGCGTCGTCGTGCTGAGTTTGAATTTCGTAGACAAGGTTTTCACAATCGTGGCTCCTGACGGAGGGACAAGCGCCGGATCAGTTCCATCTCACCGGCGTGCCTAATCGTTATCGTCGTCCTGACCGGCAAACTTTCGCTTGAGCTCAGATTTTGCGCCGCGAGCGCCGGCACTGACAGCAGTGGGTGAAACGTAGTGTTTCCTTGCCTTGTTGCTTGAGCGGCTGAAAATACGGAAATTGTCGGCGGAAATCGCCTTTTTCCGCTGAGGTGGTAAAATAGCAGTTGCGGCAACTCTGGCATGAATACCAGCGGCCGCAGGCGAGGGACACTACTCGGAGAAGCAGCGTGCTAGCGTCGATTCTCATTTGCTTGCGCCATGGCGCGCTCATCGCGGCGATCTTGTTGTTGGCGTTTGTTAGCGTTTTTTGCCCAAGCACGGCTGCCTTTGGTCAGGGTACGGTCCCGATCCCGATCGCCGACACCATTCCCAGTCAATATTACTATCAAGCGGTTTTCGATATTTACCGTGGCAAGTACCGCGATGCGCAACGGACTTTAATGCGCGAAGCTCGGAACTCGGTCCGCATCGGCGTCACGCAGCGCTGGATCGATGCGATCTGTTATCACGCGTTGCTCGGCGAAGCGCTCTATCACCAAGGCCAGCCGCGGCTTGCGCTGGAGCAATTCGACGAAGCCTGCGCGATGTATTTGCAATATCCCCGCTGGATGCTCAGCGTCGATTTCAAAACGGAACCTCGGCCCGATCTCAACCGTGCCCGCAAAGGCTTGCCCTGGGGCCCGAGCACGCGTCAGTTCACGCTGGGCAACGTTCCGTCGCAGATGCTCATTCGTTTTGGCGACGATCTCGCCACGCAAAGTCAGGTCGCGCAGACCGGCGGCGTGCTCCGGCAAATGCAATTCTGGCAAATCGACGTCGTGGAAATCGTGCGGGCCATGTCGGTTGCCATTCGTCGCCGCAATGAATTACTGGGTCCGCTCGCGGCACACGATCCGCTCTCGCGAGATTTGGTGAACAAACTCTCCGGCGGTATTACTCCCCCGAATCATTGGTCCGGCGCGTGGGGCGATTTGTTGTTGGGTCTTGCCTACGCGGGACAGGGCAACATCGATCAGGCCTACACCCGTTTGCAGCGAGCCGAGCGGATTGCCGGACGTTTTGATCATCCCCTCACGGGGGCATCGCTCCTCGAACAAGGTCGTCTCGCCATGGAGGCGGGAAAGGCCGACGCGGCGGAACGCCTTTTTATGGAGGCGAGCATCTCGGCCATTTATTACGAAGATCCCATCGTGATCGACGAAGCATTTCGACTCGCGGCGATGAATCGGCTTGGGTCCTCGAACCCACAGCCAAATCCCGTGCTCGACGCCGCGGCGGCTTGGGCGCAACGGGAGAGATTTGATCACATTTTCGCGCGGATTAGTTTTACCCGCGCCGAGGAATTGATGCTCGCCGACAACTGGAAGCTGGCAGCAGCGACCCTGCAAGGGGGGCAAGCACGGCTGAAAGACGCCGCCGCAGGGTTGCTCGGAAATTGGTCGCGGTATCTCGAAGCCCGAGTCCTTACCGAGATGGGCAAAGATTCGGCGATCGATACGTTGAACACGGCCCTCGTCACGCATTTCAATATGTCGTCGCGTTTCCTGCAATTGCAAATCACCGATCGTTGGTTTGACGACCAGCAACTCCGGGCGAGCGCAGCCTCCGACATCTACAGCAAAATGCTCAACGATCCTAGCGCCAAGGACTGGGCCTTTCATCCCTTGGATACCTTGGCGATGTTGAAGGCCCCGCTCGATCCTTCGTACGACCGCTGGATCGCGGCCCTTGGCGAACGCAAGGAGAAAACCGTGGCGCTCGAGGTTGCCGATCTGGCCAAACGTCACCGCTACTTTAATGCACTCGCGCTGGGAGGGCGGCTTGCCGCGCTCCGCGACACTCTGGAGGCTCCCGAGAATACACTCAGCCCCGAGTCGCGTGCCTTGCGGAATGATCTCATGATGAGGTATCCCGGATACGACGATCTGTCGAAGGCAGGCCGTGATTTGCAACGACAACTCCGCCAACAGTGGCAGCCAGCGATGGACGGCGCGGCCGAGCAAAATCTCAGTAGGCTGTGGAAGGCGTGGTCCGAGAATCTTCATGATCGAGAAATGCTAGTGGAACGACTCGCTTTGAGTCGCGTGCCGAGTCAATTCCAGTTTCCTCCTTTGATTTCTGCCGCCGAGTTGCAGGGTCATTTGCAGCCCGGCCAGGCGGTCGTCGTGTTCCACGACACGGCCGATGGCTTGCTGGGATTTTTGCTGACCGACAGCGCTTCGACCGTCTGGAACTGTGGACCCACGGGCGCGATCTCACGGGACGTGAGCGAATTCTTGCGCGACCTTGGCAATTACGATCGCAACAGCACGCTCGATGACAAGCAATTGGCATCGACCGCGTGGCACGAGTCGGGCCAAGCCGTTTATCAGGCGCTGTTCGAGGGCTCGTCACTCGATCCCACGTCACTCGAAGAATTGATCGTTATTCCCGATGGAGTGGTGTGGTACGTTCCGTTGGCGGCTTTGCCGATTCAAATCGACAACGAAATCACGCCGTTGATCTCACACAGCAAAATCCGCGTCGTCCCGACGATGGGTCTTGCGTTCGGTCACACGGTTCCTTGGCGGCGCATTCAACACTCGAGCATCGCCGGTCAAGAAATCGTACCCGGAGATAAAGCGGAAGATCGCACGGCGCAGCTCGCGGATTTACAGGCGGCGATGACGAATTTCATCGCGCTCCCCTCCCCGCCGCCGGCAACAAGTCCCGCGGTTGCCTCGGTGCTTGAAACGCTCGTGGTGCTCGATGAATTCGACATCGAGCGCGCGGAACCGCTTGCCTGGTCGCCGCTGCCGGGCGGTCGCAAAAACGGCGATCTGGCTGCGTGGTTGAATTTGCCGCGCATCGGCCCGCAGCGATTGGTTTTCGCGGGGGCGCACACGATAGCGGAAAAAGGGGGGAAAGCGCCGCGGCGCAGTAATGATGGCATGCCCCCAGGCGGCGAACTGTTCCTCGCGAGCTGCGGACTGATGTCGAGCGGCGCGCAAACGATCCTGCTCAGCCGCTGGCGAGTGGGGGGACTATCCACCCTCGAAATCATTCGCGAATTCGTGCAAGAATTGCCACGAACTTCGGCAGCCGATGCCTGGCAACGGAGCGTGGAAGTCGCCAAAGAATCGCTGCTCGAATTGACCATGGAACCGCGGATTAAGCTGAAAGATCCCAGCATTATGCCGACGGCCGCGCACCCCTTTTTCTGGGCCGGCTACCTTCTAGTAGACTGCGGCGAACCGCTCGTGGAAACTGCCGACGCGGAACCGGAGAAAATTCTTGATGGCGTGTCGAATTAAGCTCGCGCTATTCGTCGTCGCTCGAGGCATCGCTATTTCCGTTCGCAGTATTCACGCCGGTAGGGGGTGTAGGCGGCTCCGGGGCATACAGGATGTCGAGGCGCAAGTCAGCAGACCAAGTGTCACGGAA